>NZ_JBHYKH010000018.1:10088-13441 GCF_042741275.1 Streptomyces sp. NPDC058964 | reverse complement strand
CCTCTCGTCGGGGTGTGCTGGGGGCGCGTCGCCGGGTGGCGGCCCGGCCTGGGCGGGGGGGGCGCGGGGGGGGGGGGGGGCCCGCCCCCCGCGGCCCCCCCCCCCCCCCCCCCACGGCGAGGAGCGACCCCGTGCGCCAGGCGACGTTGCCGTCCCGGGCGTGGGCGGTGAGTGCGGTGACCGAGGTGAGGGTGACGATGACCAGGCTGGCCGTCGTCGCTTGAGCCGGGGCGAAGTGGAGCAGGTAGATCAGGGCGGGCACGGTGAGGACGCTGCCGCCCCCGCCGAGGCCGCCCAGGGCCAGGCCGATGACGGCACCGGCGACCAGCGCGAGGATCAGAGCGGTCATGCTATCGAGCCGTTGTTCCCGCGTTCGTCGACGACCGGGTGACCGGCAGCGGCCCACGCCTGCATGCCGCCCTTCACGTCGACGGCGTCGGCGCCGCGGGCGGCCAGCAGCTCGGCGGCCTGCTGCGAGCGGCGCCCGGTGCGGCAGATCACCACCAGCGGCCGTGCCTGGGCCACGCTCGGCAGCGCCTCACCGGCCGCCAGCCGGGACAGCGGCGCGTGCACGGCGCCGGGCGCGTGTCCGGCCTTCCACTCGAGCTGCTCGCGTACGTCCAGCAGCGCGGCCACCGGGGCGGGGCCCTGGGTGCGCCGGTGGGCCTCGTCCACGGTGACGCGGTCTGCGCCACGACGGAAAAGGGACATCACACAACCTCTCTGCAAGTTCTGCCGGTTGTCCGGGTTCGTCGGCTCAGCCGGTGACGATGGTCAGTCCGGCGCCGTCGGCGGCATCGAAGCCGTCGTCCACGGCCACGACATCGCGGCCTGCGGCATGCAGCAGTGAGGCGGCGATACCGGCCCGCATTCCGCCTGCGCAGTGCACCCACACGGTGCCGGCCGGCACTTCGCCGAGCCGCTTGTGCACCTGGTGTATCGGGATGTGGAGCGAGCCCTCGATATGGCCGGTGGCTCGCTCGGAGTCGCGTCGCACGTCCAGGACGACGATGCCGTCCGTGCCGTGCTCGGCCAGGCCGGCGAACGTGGAGCGGGGGAACGAGGCGGGGCTGTCACCCTCGAGCACCCATTCCTGCGGTGTGCCGGTCGCGGCGGCGGCGGGCCGGTCGATGCCGACCCGGACGAGCTCGCGCTGAGCGGCGGCCAGTTGCTCGGGAGTCCCGGCGAGGAGCGTCACGGGCTTGCCCCACGGAATCATCCAGGCGAGATACGTGGCGAGCTTGCCGTCGGCCTCGAAATTGAAGGACCCCGCGACGTGGCCCTCGGCGAACGCGACCCGGTTGCGCAGGTCCACGACCCACTCGCCGGCCGCGAGCCGCGCAGCGATCTCATGGGCGTCCGCGACGGCCGGAGGGGTCAGGTCCACCGGTGCCGGACCCGCGGTGTTGGCCGGACCCATGTGCGTGTAGTACGCCGGGATGTCGTCGAGTCCGGCGAGCAGCCGTGCGACGAAGGAGTCCACGTCGGTGGTCAGCGCCGCGTTGGCG
This sequence comes from Streptomyces sp. NPDC058964, assembly GCF_042741275.1. Lineage (NCBI taxonomy): Bacteria > Bacillati > Actinomycetota > Actinomycetes > Kitasatosporales > Streptomycetaceae > Streptomyces > Streptomyces sp. NPDC058964. Next base: position 11,933 of record NZ_JBHYKH010000018.1, on the reverse strand, counting down.
GACTTCTCCTTGCCGATGGTGGTGGCGTCCCCCTCGGCCTGCGCCGAGGAGCAGAAGCTGCCGAAGCCGTGCGTGGGCAGTACGGACGTCTCGTCGGGCAGCTCTGCCGCCAGCCGGTTCGCGGAGGCGTGCTGAGCGCGGGCCAGCTCCTCGGTCAGTCGCGGCTCGACCAGGTCCGGCCGGCCCACCGTGCCGATCAGCAGCGACCCGCCGGTGAACGCCACCACCGGCTGTCCCTGCTCCCGCAGGACGTAGGAGGTGTGGTGCGGGGTGTGGCCGGGGGTGGCAACGGCGCGCAGCTCCAGCCCGCTGTCGATGGTGACGGTGTCGCCGTCGGCCACCGGCACCCGCGCGAACGAGACGCGCGCCGCGGCCGGCACCAGGTAGGCGGCTCCGGTCACCCGGGCCAGCTCCAGACCGCCGGTGACGTAGTCGTTGTGGATGTGGGTCTCCACCACGTGCGAGATCCGCACCCCGCGACGCGCGGCCATCGCCAGCACTTGGTCGAAGTCGCGCGGCGGGTCGACGGCTACGGCCGTCTGCCGGCCGCCGGCGAGGTAGCTGCGGTTGCCGAGGCCTTCGAGGTCAATGGTGTCGATGAAGAACACGATGCTTCCTTCCCATCGAAATTACCCCCCGGGGTATGTGTTACACCATAGCATCAATACCCCTGGGGGTATTTTCGGAGGCGTGTGACCCCTGAGGCATCGGCTGCTGTCCGCCACGGCGCGGCCCGCTGTGTCAGTCGGGTACGTGGATGACCGGCCGGGGTGGGGGGTGGCCCGGGCCGGTCGATCAGGGGCGGCCGGTCGGCACGCCGTGCTGCCGTGCCGGTGCGGGGCGGCCTTGGCAAGGGTGCATTGAAGAGTCATGCCGACGTGCCCTCGCGGCACCGGCACTTGTCCTTTCAAATACCCCTAGGGGTTTATCTACGACGGAGGCTACGGCCGTCCGGGGACTTGGGTCAAATACCCCAGTGGGTATTTGCCTGCCAGAAGGTCCGAGTCGCGGCAGTGGCCGATGCGCGTCCACACCTCTGGACCGGCCGCATCGGCGAGGGGCGACGCGGCGGTGCGGCAGGCGTTCGCGCAGTGCCGTTTTCCGGTCGCGATCTGTGACGCCGAGCTGTGGATCCCGCGGGCAGGCAGCGGCATGCCCAGGAGGCCAACCTGACCGAAGAGCAGACGCGCGGTCGGCGGTTCACGCAGTTGACGCCCGGCTCCGCTACGAGGAGGTGGCAGCGGGGACACACCGGGGAAGCGGGCGCAGGTCGCCGGCGAGCGGCTCGGCGACGGCTCGACAAGGCTTCGCATTCGTCCGGCCGGCCGCCCCGCCGTCACACTGGTCGACGCGGTGGCGTGCGGGCCGCTCGTGACTTCCTCAGGCCAGCGACAGGAAGAGCTTCTCAAGCCGGGCGCGCATCGCCTCGGTGTCCTCCCCGTTCTTGCGGCCCGACTCGATGTCGGCCACGCACTGCTGCAGGCCTGTGGCGATGATCGCGAAACCGGCCCGGTCGAGTGCCCTCGAGGCGGCGGCCAGCTGCGTGACGACGTCCTCACAGTCCCGCCCCTCCTCGATCATCCGGATCACACCGGAGATCTGGCCCTGCGCCCGCCGCAGCCGGTTCAGCACGGCCCTCAGGGACGCGCCCTCAAGTTCCAGTTCCACGATCACTCCTCGATAAATACCCCTGTGGGTACTGTACGTCTCGGTTCGAGACGGCGACGGCCATCAAGGATCACAACTGCCGTCCTCCCAGTTCCTCGACGTCGACCGCCGTCGCCCGGCCCCGCGTCGGGGGGTTTTCGGGCGCGGTATCCGGCGCCCGGAGGGGGGGGGCTGTGT
>NZ_JBHYKH010000018.1:0-10078 GCF_042741275.1 Streptomyces sp. NPDC058964 | reverse complement strand
CGGCAGGACTACTGGAGGAAGCAATGACCGCCCAGCCCGACCACCTGGCCGTCCCCCCGCCCGCCCCCCCCCCCCCTTCCCCGCCGCCCCCACCCCGCCCCCATAACGCCCCGTCACTGTGGTCCCCGGACTTCGATGCTTTCGGCGTGCCGGCCTTGGAGGGTACGGCCTTGTCGGAACTGCTGTCTTCGCTGGTGCAGCCGACGAGCGGGACGGCGAGCGCGCTGGCCAGTCCCTGGCCAGGGTTCGGCCGTAGTTACCGGACTACGTCAAGCTCGGTGTACATGCCGGCGGCGTAGTGGCCGGGGTTGTTGCACAGCAGCTCGTAGCGGCCTGGCTGCAGTGTCAACGTGGTCCAGCCCGTCGTACGGGGGAGGATTCCGTCCCCGGTGCCCGCGCCGCAGGTGCGCGAGGCTTCACCGAGGCTGCCTGCCTCGGAAACCCGCCCGACGGCGCCCACGGCCCGTGCTCCTGCGGTCTGGCCCGCTCGCAGCGGCAGCACCACGACCTCGTGCGGGAGTGCTCCCGCGTTGACCACGCGCAGTGTCACCTGCCCGGACGGAACCGTCGCGGGCTGGGCGACCAGGCGCATCATGCCCATGTCGTGCCAGCCGGGACGGCCGTCCATCGGGGCGGGTCCGCTTGGACCGCCCATCATGCGTCCCCTGTCGACCATGGTCACATTCACCACGCGGCCCGCCGGCGTGGGTGCAGTGCATCGTGTGCCCTGTTGTGCCCTCCAGGACGCGGGTGCCGTGGTGTGGAAGGCGCCCGTGGCGGCGAAGAAGGCCGTCGTGGCGATGCCCAGTACCAACGCTGCGGCTGCCGAGAAGACAATGAGCCACATCCCTCGCCGGCGGTCCGCACTCACCGGTGCTCCCGGAGCAGCGCGAGACGTCGTTTGTACTCGTCGTCGTCGATTTCCCCGCTGGCGAACCGCTCGGCAAGCAGATCCTCAGCTCGCCGGCTTCCCCATCGAGGTTCGCCGGAGGACAGTGGTGGGCCGGAGTCCTGGCGGCGATGGGTCCCGGTGAGGTAGCGCACGAGCGCGATCACTCCAACGATGATCAGAGCCCAGACCAGCACCATGAACACCGTCATGGCGAACCAGCCGCCCCAGCCCCACCCGCCGTCGTACCACATCATGCCGATCACTTCCCTCGGCTGGTGGCTGTGTGAGTTCCAGGATGGCCGACAGCGGCATCGGCCGAGTAGGGCCATCGTTCCCGGCGAAGGGGCCGGACGGCCCAATGACCGCTCCCGCCCAGGAAAACGACCACTTCAGGGATGCGCGAGCGACTGTGCTCGGTGGACAGCGGCCAAGCAGGACCACCACGGCAACCGGCCATGACCCGCAGTACCTCCCGGGGACCTCCTGCCGGGCCAATCCCCTGGGTCGTTCGTTCGCCCCCGCGAGCGACCCAGGGCTCCCTTTTGCAGCGCGTCATGCGATCCGGTCAGGACGTGGGGGCATCCGGCTGCGGCTTCCGCTTCACGTCCGTCACCTTCACGTCCTCCGTCTCCGGAACCCCGAACGCTTCGACGGCTGCCCCGCTGCCGGTCCGGGTGACCTCCAGGGCCAAGTGGCTGCCCATCATGCGCAGGTCCAGCCTTGCCCGGGGCGCGCCCGCATGGTCCGGCATCCGGTGAATCCGCGAGGCCGGGTAGTCCAGGCGCGTCAGCATCTCGCGCATCGCCTGATAGCTGGTCGTCCTCGCGTCCTCGAACGCCTCGCTGACGCGCTGTGCGTGCTCGGTGCCGCTGCACTTCTCGACACCGGTCAGCGGTACCTCCTTGGCCGGCTTGGGTCCGGTCGGGTCAGCGGCCGGCTTCGCCGACGCGGAATCGTCCACGGGGATCGGTACGTCTCCCCCGGTGTCGGCAACACCGGGCGGGGTCTCGCCCGGCCCGTATCCGGGGGTGGGCGCGTCCTGGCCACCCGGCAGGTCCGCGGGCCCGGCCGCCTCACCCTTGCCGCTGTCGCCGGAGGCGTTCGGGCCGCAGTCCTGCATGATGCGGGTCATCAGTGCGAGGAACCGCATCTCCGGGTCGTTGCTCGGTTGAGCGGTCGGCTGGGCTGTCGCCGAGACGGTGCTGCCCGCGGGGGTCCGATCGGTGGTGGTGTGCTGAGTGCCGCAGCCGGACAGGACCATGCAGCCGAGGGCGGTCACCAGCAGGGACTTCGAGACGGATGTCGATCGCATGCACGCAAGATGCAGGACGCCGATCACCACGCACATGAGTACTCGTACTCACCTCGCCCAGAGCACAGTGCTCGACGACGGCCCTGGTGCGGCATATGACCGGCCGCAGACCCGAGCGGGACGTTGTGGTCCGCGGCGCGGCGTCGGCTTCATCGTCCGCGTGGCCCGCTTCGACGTAACGGCTGCCGGTGGATCCGACCGGCGTCCCGGCCTCTGCGCGGCGCGGCGCACCGAGCTCCGGTCGGCCACGTCGTCGGACCTGCGCGCGCGGCTGGGCCGATGGCGTCCGCCTCGCCGTTCCACTGTTCCAACGCCGTGACCCGGTTTGGCACCAGCCGGGAGGTGGAGGGGCCGTGCGGGCCGGCAGCCGCGGGGAGGCGCTGGGCCGATCGGTGGCTGCTGACGGCTGGGCGGGCCCGTTTCCGGTGCACGCGGGCATGGATGGGCCGGAGGTGCATTTCCCATGGCGAGTGGCGACGTGCTCATGCGTGCGGATGAGGGTGGGCGGGTGACCGAGTGGAACCGTCGTGCGCAGGAGATGTTCGGGTGGTCTGCCGACGAGGCTGTCGGCCAGTCCGTTGCCGCGCTCGTGGGCGAGGCCGCAGGTGATGAGGAGTGGCGTCGGTCGCGGGTCGAGCATTCGGGCTATGTGCTGGTGAAGCCTGTGCTGACGGGCTCGTCGGTGGCCTGGGAGGTCCGTACCGCGGCGGATGCCGTTTCCGGACAGGACCTGGCGATCCTGCGGGCCATGTTCACCCAGTCCCCGGTGGGTCTGCACGTCTTGGACGATCAGCTGCGCATCGTCCGTGTGAACACGGCGAGCCGTGCGCTGCGTGACGCCCCGACCGGCCGTCTGCTGGGACGGGTCTTCACCGAGGCGTACCGGATTGCCGACCCGGGAGAGGAAGAGGCGGCGGCGCGCCGGGTGCTGGAAAGCGGGCGGCCGGTGCTCAACCGGCTGGTACGGGGCATGCCGAGGCCGACCAGTCGCAGACGCGGCATCTATTCCGTCAGCTACGTGCGCCTGGAGAATGCACGCGGTGAGGTCCTGGGCCTGGTGGCGTCTGCGGTCGAGGTCACCGACCGAGAGCGGGCGTTGTACCGCCTGGCGGTGCTGGATGAGGTCCGCAAGCGGGTGGGCGAACGCTTGGATGTGATCGCCGTGAGCGAGGAACTGGTGAACGCCGTGGTGCCGACGTTCTCGGGGATCGCGGTGGTGGAGGTGATCGAGGACGTGGTGCGAGGCGAGGTGCCGCCTCTGGTCCCTGTCGATCGCGATGTGCCGCTGCGTCGGGCGGCGTTCCAAGGCCGGGTGTCGGCATACCCGGTGGGTGATGTGCGGCGCCTGCCGTACGGGACCCCCTTCGCACGGGTACTGACCGATCTGCGGCCGCGGCTCGTGTCGGTGGAGGAGGACAGCATGTGGCTTGCGGCCGATCCGGCTCGGGCGGAGGCCATCAGGCGTTCTGGTGCGCACTCCTTGATCGTGGCTCCGCTGGCCTTGCGAGGCGAGGCACTCGGTGTGGTCAGCTTCTACCGGCACGAGGACGAGGACCCGTTCGACGAGGGAGACATCGCGTTGGCGTCCGACGTGTGCGCGCACGCGGCGTTGTGCATCGACAATGCCCGCCGCTATGCCAGGGAACGGACCATCGCGGCTACGCTGCAGCGCAGGCTGCTCCCCCAGAAGCCGGAGTCGCCCACCACGGTGGACGTCACCCATCTGCACGTTCCCGGCTCCGAGGGCGGGGGCGCTTGGTTCGATGTCATCCCCTTGGCGGGAGCGCGGACGGCGCTCATCGTCGGAGATGTCGCCGGGCGGGGGATCGCCGCGGCCACCACGATGGGGCAGTTGCGCACCGTCATCAGTTCGCTCGCGGCGCTCGACCTGGAGCCGGACGATCTGATGGCCCGGCTGAACGACACCGCCGCCCGCCTGGCCGCCGAGCGCTCCGCGCTGCCCTCGGGCGACCCCCTGCACCGTGAGCCGCTCACCGCCGAATGCCTGATCGCCGTCTACGACCCGGTCGACCTCAGATGCACCATCGTGCGCGCCGGGCTGTCGGAGCCTGTGGTGGTCCATGCCGACGGCGCGTCGGCCACCCTGCCCGTGCCTGCGGGCCCCTTGCTCGCCGGCACCGGCAATGCGCCCTTCCCCGCGACCACGGTCGACCTCCCCGAGGGCAGCACTCTGGCGATCAGTACGGCCGCTCTGGCCGAGCGGGTCCTCGATCCGTCCGCGCCGCTGCGCCCCCTCCTGAACGAGGCCGCAGACCGGCCGCCGGCCGGCCTGTGCGACACGATCGCGTACGCACTCGATGACGACGAAAGCATGGGAGAGGCGCTCCTGCTGCTCGCGCGCACCCGGGCACTGCGCGCGGAACAGGTCCTCACCTGCTCCCTGCCGGCCGGTCCCGAAGCCGCACCCCGGGCCCGTGCAGCGGTACGCAGACAACTCGAGACCTGGGGCGTCGACGAGGAAACCGGCTTCACCACGGAACTCATCGCCAGCGAGCTCGTCGGCAACGCGGTCCGCTACGGCGCCCCGCCCTTCCGACTGCGGTTGATCCGTGACCGAGGCCTGACCTGCGAAGTCAGTGACGCCTCCACGAGTGCCCCCCACGTCAGGCACGCCCGCACCATCGACGAGACCGGACGAGGACTGTTCATCATCGCCACCCTCACCGACAGCTGGGGAACCCGCTACCACGCCGAGGGAAAGACCGTCTGGGCTCAGCAGTCCACCACCGCCACGTGAAGATCGGCCGATTGCGGGTCGAGGTGACCTTGCTGGGTGCCGCGCCCGGCTGCTTGCCCCCCGCGGTCGCCATGCTGCCGCTCGCGCAGCTGGAGCCCGGCTCCTCGTACGCGGCTGTGCCGGGCCGCCACGAAGGTCACCGCGGCGACATCACGGCACTCGCCGCCGCCTCGGAGGCGAACACGGTCGCCACGGGATGTGCCCGGATGCCCGGATGACGGTGAAGCAGACGACGGGATCCGCCGTCGGCTCGCCCCACACCAGCCGACCCACCGCCCCCCGCCAGGAACCGGCCAGTTGGGCTGCCGTATCCACCGGCGCATCCCGCCACGGCAGGGCACCCATCAGCCGAGAAGCCAGTGGGACGGCCGGGTTCATACGGCCGCGCGAACGCCGCGCGAACGCCGCCCGAGCGGCGAGGCGATCAGCAGGCCGACGGGGGTCCAGCCGACCACGGCGTCCGCGGCCAACCGGCCCCGCTGCGAGGGAAGCGCGCGTGCCAGAGGACCCTGGGCACCGAGCACGGGGCACCCGGCCCCGGCACGCGCCGGCCCTCCGGCCGTCGGTCCTGCCGCGCCTCTACGGCATCTCCTCCAGGTGGGCTGCGGGAATGTGCCCCATCCTGCCTTGCCGGTAGTCCTCGACGGCCTGCAGGATCTCCGCCTCGGTGTTCATCACGAACGGGCCGTAGCGGGCGATCGGCTCCCTCAGCGGTACGCCGCCCAGCAGCAGCACCTCAAAGCGACCGGTGCGGCCATGCTGATGGGCTCCCGCCTGAACGGTGATGACATCGCCCGCACCGAACACCGCCAGTTGCCCCTCCCTCACCGGGCGCCCGTCCGGGCCCACGCTCCCCGCTCCCTGCAGGACGTAGACCATCGCGCTGAACTGCGGATCCCACCCGGTCCGCAACCGCGCCCGGGGAAGCAGACTCGCGTGCGCGTAGACGATGGGGGTAAAGGTCACGCCCGGTCCCTGGTAGCCGCCGAGACCACCGGCGATCAGGCGTACCAGCGCCCCGCCGTCATCGGAGGTGAGCAGCCGGAGCCTGTCCGCCCGGACGTCCTGGTAGCGGGGTTGCTCCCACTTGCGGGTGCGGGGCAGGTTCACCCACAGCTGGATGCCGTGACTGAGGCCGCCCTTGGCCAGGACCTCCTCGCTGGGGACCTCGTCGTGCAGGATCCCCGACCCTGCGGTCATCCACTGCGTGTCCCCGTCCGATATCACGCCTCCGCCACCGTTGGAATCGTGGTGCACCAGCGTGCCGTCGATGACGTAGGTGACCGTTTCGAACCCGCGGTGAGGGTGCCAGGGGGCGCCCTTGGCCTCGTAGGGCTGGTAGACGGTCTCACCGACGTGGTCGAGCAGCAGGAACGGGTCCGCGTCGGGCAAAGCGGCGCTCGGGAACGGGCGGCGCACCACAAAGCCGGCCCCCTCCCGCTGCTGGGGCGCGGTGACCACCTTGCGGACGGGGCGGTCGGCGGCGGCCGCGTCAGGGCGTGGGAGGCGGGGGAGGACCAGGAGATCCTCGACGGTCACGGCCGGCATGGCGGCTCCTTCGTACGTACGGTGCGGACGACGCGACGTCCAAAGCGACGACGATCCGCTGGGAGGGGGGTACTTGCGCTTCTCTGCCGGGCAGAACCCCGGCAGGCGGGCGGCGTCCAGGGGGCGTGGCCGAGGCCGGGCAGACGTCGATGCGTCCGCCCCGACCCATGGGGCTGGCCCTGTCGGGCGGTAACGCCCCGGGACGGTGTACCGCCGAATCTAGCTCGCAGGCCCGGCACGGTCGCTGCCCGAATCGGTCATACATGCCACATATCGGGACCTCGTCGTGCGGTCCGGTCGACACGGCTGCCCCTGGGCGACGGCTGCTCCGCCGGAAGAACCACCACCGTGCGGCACCTCACCTGTTGGAAGGAGACGCAACCTCGGCCACGCGGCTGAGGCGACTCCGGCACCGGCCATCGAGACTGGATGGTGCGCCGCTTCCGCACTGGCGGCGCGTGTGAACCGGACAACCCGGTAGGGCGGCGCGGGCCCGGCGCGGCCGATCACGCCGCGGGGTGCAGCTGCTCGGCCACCGCAGCGGACCGTACGACAAGGCTGTGCGACCGCGACGGTGCGGCGAAGGCGCGACACCTAGCGCGCCTGAGTTGTTGACGATTGGCTTGTGTCTATCGTTACCCTGCGAGGCATTCGTGAAGGTCGACGCCATATTTGCACGGTGGTCGTCTGTCCCCAGCGGATGCATCGGCATTCCTGTTCATTCTCGGTCGCTCGTCAGTCCGGAGGACGGCAACTGGTCGGCGAGCGACAGGCAGGTGAGTTCAATGCGATCAGAGCGGCACGCAGCCGAGCAAGGACTGCGCCGACTGAGCCGTTCCTCCAGCCTTCGACGACGGTTGCAGTGTGCCGCGCCGTCGTGACAGTGACGGCTCATCGGCCAAGTACGTACCGCGACCGGACATGAAGGGCTCCACGGCGCAGGGGTTGCTTCCCATGACGCCCGGGGACGTTGCCTGCCCATCCGAAGGGCATGGCGACACCTCCTCGTTCGGCACCGCGTCGGCGGCCTGGCGCTTCGCCGTGACGAACCGATCCGCGAACGTGGTCTGACTGCACTCGTGCTGCTGCTCATTGGTGTGTCGCGGCCGCGGCCCACTCGCCGGCAAGGTCCCCCGAGGTGCCCTGCCACTGAAAGCAGGACCACCATCGCCGTTCCGCCGGCCAGCAGACTCCGCGACACCTGAGAAAGACATAGGAGCAGCCATGAGCGACACCTCCCGCACGTATGACGTCGTCGTGATCGGGGCGGGCCCGGTCGGTGAGAACGTTGCTGACAGGACCCGTGCCGCGGGACTGAGCACAGTGATCGTCGAACGAGAACTGCTAGGCGGTGAGTGCTCGTTCTGGGCGTGTGAGCCGAGCAAGGCGCTGCTGCGGCCGGTGCTGGCACGAGCGGACGCGCGCCGGGTGCCGGGGCTGCGGCACGCGGTCGGCGGACCCCTGGATGTGCCTGCCGTGTTCGCGCACCGTGATGTCATGGTCAATCATTGGCACGACGAAGACCAGGTCGAGTGGCTGAATTCCGTGTCCGTGGACCTCGTACGCGGTCATGGCCGCCTCGACGGTCCGCGTCAGGTCGTGGTGAGCACCCCTGAAGGCGGGACCGTCCGGCTCAACGCGCGCCAAGCCGTCGCCGTCTGCACGGGTACCGGTGCGGCACTACCGGACCTTCCCCACCTGGACACCCTTCGCTACTGGACCAACCGGGAAGCGACCAGCGCAGACGCGGTTCCCCGCCGTCTCGTGGTGGTCGGCGGAGGCGTCGTGGCCGTTGAAATGGCCACGGCCTGGCGGGCCCTCGGCTCCGAAGTGACCATGCTGGTGCGCGGCGGCGGTCTGCTGACGCGCATGGAATCGTTCGCCGGCGAGATGGTCGCGGACGAATTGCGCGAAGCCGGCGTCGACCTGCGCTTCGGCACCGCCGTCACGTCCGTCACCCGGGTCGGCGGCCCTGAGGGCGTGGTGCACCTCGTGTCGTCGGACGGTGGGCAACTGGAAGCGGACGAGATCCTGTTCGCGACCGGCCGGACGCCCCAGACCGGCGACATCGGCCTGGAGACCATCGGACTGACTCCCGGCGAGTGGCTGACTGTGGACGACACGTTCCAGGTCACCGCCGTCGAGGACGGATGGCTCTACGCGGTCGGCGACGTCAATCACCGTGCCTTGCTGACGCATCAGGGCAAGTACCAGGCGCGCATTGCGGGCCCCGTGATCGCGGCCCGCGCCCAGGGGGAGCCGGTCGACACCAGCAGGTGGGGTACACACGTCGCAACCGCCGACAGCGCGGCACTGCCACAAGTGGTCTTCACCGACCCGGAAGTCGCCTCCGTCGGACTGACCGCACACGAGGCGGAACGCGCCGGGCTCCGCGTCAAAGCGGTGGACCACAACTTCGCCGGCGTGGCCGGCGCATTCCAGTACGCCGAGGGATTTCGGGGCAGGGCCCGCATGGTGATCGACCTGGACCGAGGCACCGTGGTCGGGGTCACCTTCGTCGGTCCCGGCATCGCCGAACTGCTGTACTCGGCGACGGTCGTGGTCGCCGGTGAAGTACCCGTCGACCGGCTGTGGCACGCCGTCCCCGCATTCCCCACGATCAGCGAGGTCTGGCTACGGCTGCTGGAAGCGCACCGCGGGTAGGCAACCATGCCCCGTGCCGATGTCGGGCCGCGGCTGAGCCCAGGTTGTGCTCGAGGGGTGTGCCGGCGCGTGCGGGCATGACGTGGTCCCGCAGGTCCGTACGCCGGGGCCGTGCCGCGATCGGACCGATCGGCTCGCGTCCGTCGGAGGTGCCTTCCGGCGAGTTGCGCGAGTGGGCACGGCTCCTGCGGGTCCGCCCGTCGGCACGGCGCGAGCACGGCCGGGCCACCGGCTCCTGACACCGACCGGAGCAACGACGGCCACCAGGGCCCTCAGCTCCCGGCTGTTCGACACGCGCTGCCGCTGGAGTCGGTCGTCGCCCACGGCGGCAACGCATGACTGTCACGGCATCCGCGGACGGCATCGCGTCAGGTTACCTAGGGAGAACGCGGCGAGCCCCGCGGAATCTAGGTCACGTTCCAGATTACCGACGTGACAGCAGCGACCCACCATGGAGACACGCCGGAAAGCAGGAGCGGGCCACAGGGCCCCAGCGCCGGCCGGCGGGAATGACAATCCGCGGAAATCACTGCTGATGCGGCGCGGCCCCGCCACGCCCGCGTTTTATCGAGCCATTCAAGGAGTCAAAGATGTCCGTCAGTTCTGACCGGAACGCAATCCGTCCGTTCACCGTCGAGTTCTCCGACGCAGATCTCAGTGACCTGCGTGCACGTATCAAGGCGACGCGTTTCCCGGAGAAGGAGACGGTCGACGATCAGTCGCAGGGCACGCAGCTGGCCACCGTGCAGAAGCTGGCCCGCTACTGGGCGGAGGAGTACGACTGGCGCAAGGTCGAGGCGAAGCTCAACTCCTACCCGCAGTTCATCACCGAGATCGACGGGCTGGACATCCACTTCCTGCACGTCCGCTCCAAGCACGAGAACGCGCTGCCGCTCATCGTCAC
>NZ_JBHYKH010000017.1:23641-42508 GCF_042741275.1 Streptomyces sp. NPDC058964 | reverse complement strand
GCCACCCCCCGCCGCGGTCCCGGCCGGGCGGACCGAGCCGCCGTCCCCCGCCCCGCCGGCAGCACCTGCCGCCGCCCCGCGGCCGCCTCGGCGTCGGCGGTCTGATCGCCTGCCGGGCTCGTCGCCGGCGTTCCGGTCCCGGCGGGAGGCGGTCGGCGTCGCAGGCTGGGGGATCTCGACGGTGACGGCCACACCGGAAGGCTCACGGGCGCCGGTGATGGTGGCCAGTTCCGCGTCGCTCGACGTGACACGGGCCGTCCGGGGACGGACGCCCGCGTCCGACATCAGCTGGGTGACGTCCCGCTTCTGGTCGGACAGGACCAGCGTGACCACGCTGCCGGAGCCGCCGGCACGGGCCGTGCGTCCGGCCCGGTGGAGGTAGTCCTTGTGGTCGGTCGGGGGATCGACGTTCACGACGAGGTCGAGGTCGTCGATGTGTATGCCGCGGGCCGCGACGTTCGTCGCCACCAGCGCGGTGACCTGGCCATTCTTGAACTGTTCCAGGGTGCGGTTCCGCTGCGGCTGGGAGCGCCCCCCGTGCAGTGCCGCCGCCCGGACACCGACGGCCAGGAGCCGCTTGGCGAGCCGGTCGGCGGACCTCTTGGTGTCGAGGAAGAGGATGACCCTGCCGTCACGGGCCGCGATGCGCGTGGTGACGGCCTTCTTGTCGGTCTCGTCCTGGACGTGGAGCACGTGGTGCTCCATGGTGGTCACCGCTCCCGCGGACGGGTCCACGGAGTGCACCACGGGGTCGGTCAGGAACCGCTGCACCAGACGGTCGATATTGGCGTCCAGGGTGGCCGAGAAGAGCATGCGCTGTCCGTCGGGCCGTACTTGCTGGATCAGCTTGGTGATCTGCGGCAGGAAGCCCATGTCGGTCATCTGGTCGGCTTCGTCCAGCACCGTGATACGTACCTGGTCGAGCACGCAGTCCCCGCGTTCCACGAGGTCATTCAGCCTGCCTGGACTCGCCACGACCACCTCGGCGCCGCGCTGGAGCGCACCGGCCTGCCTGGTGATGGACAGCCCGCCGACCACGGTGGCCAGCCGGAGGTTCACCGCCGTCGCGTACGGGGTCAGCGCGTCCGTCACCTGCTGGGCGAGTTCACGGGTGGGCACCAGCACGAGGCCGAGGGGTGCCTTGGGCTGTGCGCGCAGTCCGGCCGTGCGGGCCAGGAGCGCCAGCCCGAACGCGAGGGTCTTGCCGGAGCCGGTACGTCCCCGTCCCAGCAGGTCGCGGCCGGCGAGCGAGTTGGGCAGCGTCGCCGCCTGGATCGGGAAGGGGGTGGTCACGCCTTGCGCGGTGAGGGTCTTCAGCAGCCCCGCCGGCATGTCCAGGTCGGCGAAGTCCTCGACGGCGGGAAGTGCGGGTGTCGTACTCTCCGGCAGCCGGAATTCCCTTGGAGACGACGCGGACGGTGCGGGTGACGAGCCGCGCCGGTTCGGCTTCTGGGGCCTGCGGGACATGCGGTTTTCTGCCTTCCTGGAAACAGCGCAAACCGGGGTGGGGCCCAAAAACGTGCGGGGCCCCGCACCCGGTGTCGCGTGCGGGCCGCCCGCGGGGGGTGGGTGGGGGGGGGGGCGGGCGGTCCGTTTTCTTTCCCCCACCCCCAACCCCCCCCCCCCGGGGCCCCCCCCCCCCGGCCCCCCCCCCCCCGGCAAGCGGATACGCGTCCGGCGATCAGGCGGGGAGGATGTTCTCCGCCTGCGGGCCCTTCTGGCCCTGCGTGACGTCGAAGGAGACCCGCTGGCCCTCCTGGAGCTCACGGAAGCCCTGGGTGGCAATGTTCGAGTAGTGGGCGAACACGTCCGGGCCGCCGCCGTCCTGCGCGATGAAGCCGAAACCCTTTTCAGAGTTGAACCACTTCACGGTTCCCTGTGCCATGACCTTCTCCTTCGATAGGCAGAGGCCCCATCCGGAGATGCCGGTAAAACAAATAATGCGCCTGGAGGAGAAACATTCCCGTCAGGCGCACATAGGTTCATGGGTACCACAACTGCAACTCAGAAACCGTAGCACAGCTCGGCTGCCGGTGATGGATCATCAAGGCGCGTCGGGTTCCGCAGAGCCTGTCGATGACGGCGGCGTCCGCCCGGCCGCCCCTTCGCGCGCGGTCCGGAGCCTGGCCCGCAGCGGGCCCATCCACGTCCCCGGCATGCACGGCACCGCGAGCGGGACCCCGTCCGGACGGCGCCGTTCGCGCCAGCCACTGTCCGTGCGGACCGACGTCTTCCCAGCGCTCGGGCCGACGTGCCGACGGCTTTCGGACGGCACGGTGGGAAGCCGGTGCGTATCGGAGCGGGCGTGTGGCACCTTGGATGTGTCCGGCCCGCCGCTTTCCCCCGTAGTGGCGGGCCGGACCTGTCGGTGCAGCGCGCGCGTACGTTCAGCGCCCGCCATCCGGAGCCGATACGGTGCGCAGGACCTCGACCAGTCTGCCCGCCGACTGCCGGTCAGCAGGACGCGGGCGGGATGCTCTGGTCGTACTGGAAGACGTTGTGCGGGTCGTACTTCGCCTTGATCCTGCGCAGTCGGTCGAAGTTGGATCCCCAGTAGGCGCTCTCCCAGTCCTGCACGCCGACGTTCGGCACGTTGACGTAGGCGCCGTCCACATAGGGGCGCAGTGCCTGGCTGAACTCGGCGATCCAGGCCTGGGCCTGCGGGGTGAGCGGGTCGCAGATGCCCGGCTGGTCGGACCGGGTCCCCCAGCCGACGCCCGGCTCGGAGTAGAAGAGCGCGTCGCGGTGCGGGAACGCCGTGCCGCCGCGGGGGCTCCTCCTGACCGCCCCGCCGAACGCCTGGGTGAAGAAGTTGCTGTCGTCGGTGGGTGCGTCCTGCATGAACGAGGAGATCACGTCGATCGCCTCGGACGGGAACGGCTTCCTGGTGAACTGCGAGTAGAACTTCCAGTTCGCGGGTTCGTCCTCGGTCGGGATCTGGAATCCCGCGTACACGTCGCCCCAGTTGCCTTCCTGCACCGACACCTGGGGGCTGCCGACCGACAGGATCGGGGCCAGCAGCTTGTTCGCCTCCGCGGGCGTTCCCTCCGCGAGGACCGCGAACAGCAGGGTCTGGTTCCGGTGGACTTCGAGTTGGGTGCCGAGGCGGTCGTCGGCGTGCGGCGCGGTGCGCTGCCAGGCGTCGAAGATCCTGCGCAGGTCGCCGATTCCGTCCCATGTGGCCTGCAGATATGTGACGCTCTTCAGCGGGGCCACTTTGTAGGTGAGTGAGGTGACGATCCCGAAGTTGCCGTTGCCCGCTCCGCGCAGCGCCCAGAGCAGGTCGGAGTTGTGGTTCAGATCGGCCTTGATCACCTTGGCGCACTCGGCGCCTTCCGCGACGACGACCTCCGCGCCGATCAGGCTGTCGCAGGCCATGCCGAGCCAGCGGGTGAGGAAGCCGAAGCCGCCGCCGAGCGTGGCGCCGGCCAGGCCCACACTGCCCTCGGTCCCCGTCGTCACCGCGAAGTTCTGCTTCGCGAGCGTGGTCACCGCTTCCAGCTGGTTGAGTCCGGAGCCGACTCTCGCGACCCGAGCGGCGCTGTCGATGTGGACCGACTTGAGCTCACTGATGTCGATCACCAGGCCGCTGTCGACGTTCGACCAGCCCTCGAGGCTGTGGCGGCCGCTCCGGATCCGCAGCGCGACGTCGTTCTGCCGCGCCCACGTCAGGGCATTGACCACGTCCTCGGTGTTCTGGGCGAAGACGATGACCAGGGGATAGTGAGAGAAGAGCTGGTCCCAGCCGAGGCGAGCGTCCGTGTACCCGGGGTCTTCTGGACGGACGATGCGGCCGGTCAGCTTCGCCGGCGCGCACTTCGCCCCGTGCGGGGCGCTCACGGACTCCGCGGTCGCGGCACTCGCACCGGTGGTTTCGGCAGCCGCCACGCCCGGTACGACGACCGCGCCGGCACCGGCGACTGCCGTCGCCTGGAGCAGTCTGCGACGGGAAAAGTCGTTCATGGTCCGTTTCCTCTCGACCACCAGCAGGCGCGAATTAGCGGTTATAGGCGATTTGTGCGAAATGGACAGTAACAAGGGTGATCGCGGTGGACTGTCCCGACACGCTGTCAACCACGTCCGCGGCGCCTGACGCCGTAGCTCTGACACGAGCCGGATGAGCCTGCGCAACGGCCGATTGGGCGTCACCCTGGGTGCAGCTCAGCGAACAGATAATCGATTGCCTCTTGGCGATGGGGGTGGATGGAATGTCCGGCATGGTCACCCAGGTGCGCCTGCCACGGCGAGATGGGACGAACGCGTCCTGCCGAGCCTTGCCACTCCGCGATCCGGGCGGACTGCAGCCGAATCGTCGCAGGGGAGAGGTCAACGCATGAATGCGCCGGCATCCCTACCCGGAGCGGAGCGGCCTGACGGATCATCCGTGCAGATCGGAGCTCTCGTTCCGCTGACTCGGCCTGGCTGGGTCGAGGCGGGCCGACACCTGCTCGCGGGACTCGAGTTGGCCGTTCGCGAAGTCAACGACGCGGGCGGGATCGACGGAAGACCACTCGAGCTGGTGGTCCGTGACACCGCGGCTGATCCACGGAGGGCCGTGGCGGCCGTAGACGAACTGGCTCGCCTGGGCGTGGCTGCCTTGGCGGGGGAGTACCACAGTGTCGTCGCTCGCGCCGCTGCCGCCAGGGCCGACGCCCTCGGCCTGCCCTTCCTCTGCTCGTCAGCGGTCCTCGACGCGCTCACCGAACAGCCGACGGAATGGGTCGCGCGCCTCGCCCCGGCGCAGTCCCACGGCTGGCGGATCTACGCGGACTTCCTCCTCGGCGCGGGGCACAGCCGAATCGCCGTAGCAGCCGAGTCGAGTGTCTACTGGGCATCCGGGACCCGCCTTCTGCGCGACTACCTCGCTCCACACGGCGGCACCGTCAGCGAACTCGACATGCGCGCGCTCGCTCCCACGGCGGTGTGCGACGCACTCGTCGACAATCGCGCGACAGCCCTCCTGCTGCTGGTCGGCCACCCGGAGCCGGCCGTGCCGATCGTCAAGGCCGTCCGCCGCGACCAGCGCCTCGCCGAGATCATGATCGGTGCTCCGGCCGGGCAGCCGGAGTTCGCCGAATGGGCGAAGTCGCTGGGCGACGACGGCGCCGCGATCCCGTTCCTGCGCTACCTGCCCGAGCGCCTCGGCCCACTCGGTGCACGAGTCGAGGCGGCCCTCCGCGAGCGGCTGGCCGAAGCGCCCTCCTTCGTCGCCTTCGAGGGCTACGACACGGTCGCCGTCCTCGCTGGTGTGCTGCGTACTCATGGCGCGGACCGGGCGCGCACTGCGGGATCCTGGCCGCTCGTTGCGGTCGAAGGCACCCGCGGGCAGATCCGGTTCTCCCGCACGCCCGGCATCAACGTGTGGCAATGGGCTTGGACGCCAGTCCAAGTCGCTGATCGAGATCCGGCGGAACCCGGCCGCTTTCGGATGCTTCACGCCGGTTGAGAGGGCACGGAAGCCCGGCCGTCCGGGCGACACCGGCCGGCAGATGTTGTTCCGCAATCGCTGGTCGTCAAGCACGAGCTCGCGAATCGCCTCCGGGAGCTGGTCACGCTGCCACTGGCACTCGAGTCGGCCTCGCGGCCTCGCCCTCGCCTGCTGGCGCGCCAGCACGCACGGCCTTGATCGCACAGGCGGCCGCACCGAGCTCGTGCGCGGCGACATGTGGGACGCCGCCGGCCGGGCCGGCGGCGTACGCGGGATGCCGTGCTGCGCCACGCGGGTCTCGAGCCGCGCCCCTTGCATGGCCGCCCGCCGCGCGAGCCTGCGTCATCCCGGCCTCGCCACGCGCCCGGGCGCGAGCATGCTCGATCGCTTGGCGCGGCCGGGGGTCCTCGGGCCGAGCCGGCTCGAAGAGGCCGAGGACGGGCTCCGGACGAGCGGGCGCGCCGACACCAAGGCGCGGCCTTCGCCCTCGCAGAGCGGATGACCGGGGTGCGGGTGACGGAGGAACTGCTCCGGGATGCCGAACACCAGCTCGGGCATGTACCTGAGGAGCCCGCCGAGGAATGGACCGGCGTCGTCATCGACATGACCGACGTCCACGGGAAACGCTTCTACAGGGCGTTCACCCGCGACGACGTCGAGGACGGCATGGCCCGCGCCCGCGCCCGCGCCGAGTCCGCAGAGCCGAGCGTCAACCGCGCGCCTACACCGCCCGCTCCCCGACCCGCAGGCGCGGAGTTCACACTGGCAGCTGGCAACCCGGGATGTGATGGGTGGCCCACGAGGGGAGAGTGCCGAGCTCGCGGTCGCTGGACAGGTCGAGCGTGAGGGTGCTGAGGCAGGCCTGGGCGTCGACATGGGCGATGACCAGTCGGCCTCGGCCGTCCACGGCGGCGGCGGGGGTGTGGACGAAAGGGCCGCCCCCGAGCGGGGTCCACTTCGGCTGTATGGGGCTGCCGTCGAGGGGCTGAACGCAGAGGCTGAGTCCGTGCGCGTCGGTGCGTTGGATCAGGGCGGCTTCCCCCGTGGCCAGGACGGTGTGCGCGAGTGGGCCGAAGCCAGGGGTGGTGGCGGCGATGTCGGGCTGTGTGTTCCACGTGCCGGTCCGGTGGTCCTGACGGTGGGCGAGGATCCAGCCGGTTCCGGGCTGCCGGGAGTACATCACCAGGCGGCCGTTGGACTGCTCGACGAGAGTCACGGGGGCGGCCGGCTGGGCGAGTTGGGTGCCGTAGTCGCGTGCGAAGGGCCCGCCCGGGGCGGTCTGGTACCAGCGGAGGACGCCCATCTCACGTGTGCTGCTCGCGGCGTAGAACTCGACGGTTCCGTCGCGCCTGGCGATGCCCGACACGCCCTCCAGAACACCGCCGTTCAGATCGCTCCAGGGCTCCCATCCCTGTTCCGTGAGGAGCCGAGAGCTCAGACCGCTGCCGAAATTCCGGAGCACGACCTGGATGTCGTTTCCGGAGGCGACGACGACCGGCATGCCCAGTGCGCGACGGCGTGGTTCATGGTCCGCCGAGGTGTTGTACGGGCTGTGGAGGTCGGTCCAGGTCCCGAACTCGCCTGTCACGGGGTTCTGGGTGATGTGCATCAGGCTGCGCTGCTGCTGTTCGGCGGACGGGCCCACCGCGGCTCTCACGGCGACGATGTGGATACGACCGTCGGCGTCGCGTGTCGCGTCGAGACGAGCGACGAAGCGTCCGTCACCCTGCGGCAGCTGACCGAGTGGTGCCGGCCCCGACCACATGTCGTCCCCGGACCGCTCCCGGATCCACATGACGGGTCGGCCGCCGAGCACGGCGAACGCGGCGAGCCGTCCGTCGGCCAGCGGCTGGAGCCAGGTGGTGCTGCCCTGCCAGCGATAGTTCGTGCTCTGCCCGTAGAAGCGGTTGTACGCGCGGTTGCCGAGCGGCCTGTCACCGCACCTGCCCGGGGGCTGCTCGCAGGTGTGACCGTCCTCGCCGCCGTAGACCGCCAGGTAGGAGAACTTACGAGCGGCCTGCTGCGGGCTGAGGTTGTGAGGGCGCAGCTTGTTGCAGTACCCCACGTAGCTCTCCACGGCCGCGGGCCGCTGCCGGCCCGTACGTTCGTACTTCTCGAGGGCGGCCATGGCGAAGAGGGCCGCGGCAGTGTGGTCGGAGTTGTCGCAGTAGGTGACGCCGCCCGATGTCCTGTCGATCGCGGTCCATTGCGGATCGGGGTTCATGATGCGGACGACGGCGGGGGCGTACCTCTGCAGGATGTCGGTGAGCGTGCCGATGACGGCGTCCCGGGTCAGCAGCTGCCCGTCGCATCCGGAGGGGATGGGGCTGGATTCAGGGCGCAGTGTCGCGAGCGTCCTGTCGGTCTGCTGCCACAGACCGAGAAGGCTCGTTCCCTGCGCGCCCTGACCGGTGCGCAGGTTGAGGAAGACCAGCGTGACACGGTCGTCGTCAAGGCTGTTGATCTCCGCGGTGACTCCCCGGATCCGCAACGTGGAGCGCTGCCAGGGGGCCCGGCGGCTGCCGGTGGCCATGAACGCGTAGGCGGCACGGATTCCGTGCTGCCGGGCGGCGGTGTAGCCGGGGAAGTCAGGCGTGGCGGTCCTGCGGGCCGGGTCGTCCATGGGGAGATTGACTCCGTCGGCTTCACCCGTCGTCAGGTAGACGCTCACCTGGGGTATTCCGGACAGTACGGACTGCCACAGGTCGGGCGTCATGAAGTACAGATCGTCGTCCGTGTGGGCACAGATCTGTACGTGGGGTGCCAGGGTCGTGGACTTGTGCCGGCTCTGCGGAGCGGCGGCGGAGAAGCGGTTCAGCAGTCGCATGGGGTGGAGAACCTTCCTGAGCGCAGACGGAAGCTTCGGGGACGTGGGCACCGCCCGGGGCCCGCCGGTCAGAGCTGGGCGAGGCCTTGTTTCAGGCGGCGTCCGAGGGGACGTTCGACGTAGCGGTGCACCAGCCAGGCCAGGACCAGCATTGCCGCGACCACCAGGGCGAGCAGAGCACCGGGCGGTGCGTGGGGAGACAGCAGACCGAACAGCTCCCGCCCGATGACCTGGTGGAGCAGGTAGAGCGGGTAGGTCAGGGCGCCCGCACCGGCCGGCCACCGCCACGAGATCCGGGAGAGCTTCGTGGTGGCGACGAGCGCCACGATCCCGAAACTCGCGGCGACGATGACGATCACGGGCCATGACGGAACCGTGTGCCCCATGTATGTGCCCGTGTTCCGCCATGTGCTGAGCGCGAAGGGAAGCGACGAGCAGAAGCACAGCAGGACCACACCGGCCAGCATCAGGTTCGGGCGAAAGCGGTGCATGAGATACAGGGCGATACCGGCGATGAAGTACCAGCTGTTGTCCGGCATGATCAGCAGCCGCAGCGGGTCGTTCACCGGTGCACCGGCCCAGAGCGCGCTCGCCGCCGCCCAGACGCAGCAGAAGAGCAGGACGCGGCGGTACGTCAGCCCCCACCAGGTGACGACCGCGAACAGCAGATAGAACCTCAGCTCCACGAAGAGCGTCCAGTACACGCCGTCCACGTGCTCGACGCCGAGGGCCTCTTGAAGCATCGTCAGGTTGGTCAGTACGTCGCTCCACGGAAGCGGTCGCGCGCCGCCGGGAACCACCGCGACGGTCACCGTGGTCGCGACGATCGCGAACCAGTAGGCCGGGTAGAGCCTCACCACGCGCGATACGAAGAATCCCCGCAGCGACTTGTCCCAGCAGGTCATGCAGATGACGAAGCCGCTGATCAGGAAGAAGAGCTGGACACCCAGCCAGCCGTACGCGGCGACCGGGAAGGCGGACGGGAACATCGCCTTCACGTCCGTGGGCCAGCCGCCGCCCCGGGCCATGTAGTGATAGGACATCACGGCGAGCGCGGCGACCAGGCGCAGCGCGTCCAGCACGTGGATGCGCGGAGCGGAGCCGGTTCGAGCGGTTTGCGTCGGGTCGCCACCAGCCGCCACGGGCTCTCTGAGACGCTGAGGCGTGTGCAACGTCAGCTCCGTTCGAGTCGTGACGGTACGGGGAAGTAGGCGTTGAGGAAGGCCCGCAGGACGCGGTCCTGCTCGTCGACCGGGACTTCCGCGTCCGCGGACTCACCGATGCAGAACACGTTGTGGCTGCGTGAGGCGAGCAGGCGGCTCAGCCGGCTGTGGTGGTCGTACCGGCCGACGTTGACGAATGAACTGGAGAGGGCGGAGGGAACCGACCGGCCGGTCAGGTAGCTGTAGTGGTGGTGGAGCGAGGCGGGGACGGAGAGGTCGGTCCTCGCCCGGAAGGCGCTGGACGCGGTGGCCTCGAACTCGTTCGGGTACGTCTCCTCGATCTCGGTGAGTACGCTGCGCCTGAGCGGGTGCGGGGTGTGCAGGAAGCCCTGGGTCGCGGTGCGCTGGAATTCCCGCCGCAGCAGGTCCCGGTTGTTCTTGGCGGCGGCGAAGTAGCCCTCGTCCTGCGGGGACAGTGGCACGGGGGGCACCGCCGTGGGTGACCAGAAGAAGCGGGTGTGACCGTTGCTGGTGAAGAATGCCTGCGGGGTGACGGGGCGGCCCAGGAAGACGTCGTCGTTGAAGTAGAGGAAGTGCTCCGACAGACCGTCTATGTGGTGGAGCTGGCTCTCGATCGCGTGCGAGTTGAACGTGGGCAGCCAGTCGGCCTTGGTGAAGATCTCACGGTGCCCGACGACCGTGACGCCGGGCTGGGAAGTGTCGAGCCAGTGCGGGGTCTGGTCGTCGGTGACGATGTAGATGTTGCGGATCCAGGGTGCGTACATGGCCAACGACCGCAAGGAGTAGCGCAGTTCGTCGCGGTTGCGGAAGCGCACGTCCCCGCTGTCCGCTCCCTCGTCCGCGATGCCCGCGGCCTTGCGCGCCGCATCGCGCCGTTCGCGCCAAGCGGGGTCCGTGTCGTCGACCCATGTGTAGACGGCATCGATCGGGAAGTCGATGTCCCCCATGAGGCGGTCGGTGAACGCCGCCGCGGTGGGATGGTCGCGCTCGCCGACACGCAGCCGTGCGGTGGGTTGCAGGTCGGGCAGGCAGGGGCCGACCAGGGTGGATCCGCGGGGAGCCCTGCGCCAGCCGGGCAGCTCGTCGCTCTCGTCGTTCTCGGCCCAGAACTCGACCTGGCAGCCGTAGGCGGGACCGTAGCGCAGCGTCCGGCTCTCCGTGGTCACCGGATTGAAGACTCTCAGGCCCATCACTTCCCCGACGGCACGCAGCCGCTCGGCCAGCACCGCACCCGGAGCCACACCCCTGGGAGTGATCAGTTCGGCGTAGACGGGTTCGGCGTGGAGGCCGGTGGCCAGAGCGTTCAGGACCTGCTCGCGGCGCTCGACCTCTACGGCGAGCCGATGGGTTGGCGTGCCGTCGCGCAGCAGGAGATAGGGCACGCGGTGCGCGGTGAGCACCTCCGCCACGAGTTCGAGATTCCACTCGGCCATGCGCGCCGCGGATATGTCGTCCCGTACCTCCGCGAGACGGCCGGCGCTCCTGACGAGTCTGCCCGTGCGGTCCTGGGCCTGGAGCATGACCTCCCTGGCCTTCTGCTCGTCGGTGGAGGCCGCGAGCATGCTGACGGGGGCGGCGACGGTGAAGTGACGGCTTCCGCCGGCAGTGACCCGGCGGGCCATTCGGTCGGCACGGTCGGCGGTACGGGAAGCCGTGGCCCGGCGGGCTGTCAGGCGGGTGAAGAGTTCTTCCCACTGAGCAGTGACGCGCTGCGCCGAGAACCTCTCCTGGACACCGGCACGGCCGGCCGCACCGTACGAGCGGCGCAGCGCGTCGTCGGCCATGAGCGTGGACATCGCACTGGCCAGGGACTCCTTGTCCGCCGGGGGAACGAGCAGGCCGTCGACTCCATGGCGGATGATCTCCGCGGGGCCGGTGACGACGTCGTACGCGACGACCGGCAGGCCCGCCGCCATCATCTCCAGCAGGACCAGCGGGAACGCCTCGTTGCGAGAAGGCAGCACAGCCATGCTCGCCTTGGCCCACTCGTTCGCCATCTGATTGGAGTGGCCGAGGAGTTGGACGCGGTCGTGCAGGTTCAGCCCGTCGATCAGCCGTCGCAGACGAACCTCCTGCGGCCCGTCGCCGAAGATGCGCAGGGACCATTCGGGGTGCTCGTCCGTCAGGGATCCGAACGCCTCGATGGCGTGGTCCAGTTGCTTCTCGGGCGTCATCCGGGCGGCCAGGACGATCGTCTTGTGCGTGAGGTCCGACCGGGGCCGGAAGCCGTCCGGAACAGCGTTGGGTATGGCGGCGAGGACCGGCGCGGCCGCACCGAGAGAGTCGGCGAACCACTCGCTGGTGCGTTCGGTGAGGGAGACGAGTGCGTCGACAGCGGGTGCGTGGATGAGCAGCGGTTCGCCGGTGACCCCGCGCAGCTGGGAGGCGCGGTGTTCCTGATGGATGGTGATGACGTCCCAGGGCACCAGCTCCGCCGCCGCGGCCATGAGGGCCGGAGTCGTGGTGATCAGCACGTCGGTGTCCAGAGCGGACAGGGCTGCCGTCATCTCGATGTCCGAGAGCCGGTCGAACGTCGGTTCCCACTCGGGCTTGATGATCTCGCTGGGCAGCGAGGTGAGGAAGCGGCACGTCCGCTCGTCGAGAGAGCTGGCACGCACCGGTCGGCCGACGTCTCCGGTGCGGTCGACGAGATAGCGTCGCGTCACTCCGCGGGCGGCCTCGAAGAAGGGCTCTTCGCTGGTCCTGAAGACGCTGAGCACTTCCACCTCATGACGCGGTGCGAGGTGCGCGGCCTGGGTGTAGACGGCCATCTCCGTTCCGCCCATTCCGTCGGCCCACGTGAGCAGAAAGGTGATCTTCATCGGGCGTTGTCCTCGTTGGTGGGGATGACGGTGCAGCTCACGGTGGCCCTTCCGGCCCCGGAGAGATGGGCGTGGACCCGCAGCAGCGTGCCGGTGGGCAGAGCGACGGTGCGGAACGGGGTACGGAAGACCTTGTTGGGATGCCTCACGTCGGTCAGCCGGCGGCCGATCCTGATCTTCGTCCGACCGCACCGCAGACGGAGGTCCCACACATGTGTCGTCCTCTTTCCCGCCGACATGGCGCAGAGCGGTACGTCGAAGGTGAACCGGTCTCCCTGCCAGTCGGGTCGGACCGGGACGACGGCGCCCCCGGCCCGCTGTACCGCCTCGGCGGTGAAGCGTGAGGGCGGAAGACCGGCCGCGATCAGCCGGCCGTGGACGGTGATGCGGTCCCATCGCGCGGTGAACGCGGTCAGTTCAGCCTGCTGACGAGGGCCTGCCACTTTGAGCATCGCGTGACCGTCGAGGGAGCGTGCGATGCGGAACACCGTGCCGGAACCGGCACTCGGGCAGGACACCAGGGTGGGTCCCTCCGCGGCGGGTGCGGGTGGGGCCGTCACGGCGAAGCGAGATGTCGAGCCGGAGCGGTGTCTGACGACGACGGTCAGCCGCCACAGTCCGTCCCCGACTCTGAGTCCGGGCTGCTGTGGATCGTCATGGCGCGGATGGCACAGCGCGGTGGTGGCCGTCAGCAGAGTGGATCCGTCTCCGTGGTGCTCCAGGTCCAGGGGAACGCTCCGTGACTCGGCGTGCCGTTCCACCCGCAGGAGTGCTGCTTCGGGTTCGTCATCACCAGGGGGACACGGCAGAGCCACGTTGAGCGTCCCGCCACCGAGTACCGAGAGATGGACCGGACGGAGTGCCGGCCGGCCGCGTCCGACACCACCGAGAGCGGGAACAGTCCTGTTCTGTTCCATGCTGCGACGGGCCCGTCCCACGGTACGGCGAGCCCGCGTCGCAAGGGTCACCGCGCGGGACAACAGGGCTTGGCTCATGACACTCGGTCACCTCTGCTTGTGCTTGTGCTTGTGCTTGAGGGTTGAACAGGGGAGTGGACACACACTTGTTGGCCAACAGGACCGCTTGCCGCCGCCGTTCGTTCCCCTTCGGGCTTGTGATTGCTGTTACTCCCGTGACAGTGAACCTTTCCGTTTAGTCCGGCATCTCCCCCCAGGCGAAGGGCTCTTGCACTGCCGGCGCTGTGATCCCGGCAGCTTTGGAGGGGCCGGGAAAGGTAAGGCTCAACGTGGATCCAACCACCGCTGAACAGGAACTGACGCAGACGCGGTCGCGCGTACCGGCGCTGCCCAGAACCACCCCGACCGACGGCTCATCCGCCAAGAGCCGCTCCGTCAACGCCGAAGGCGCCGCCCTTGTCCGGGCCTACCGTGCCTTGATGCCCAACGGGCTGCGGCGGTTCATCGCGCGCCGTTACTCTCCCGAGTCGCGAAGGAAACTCAAGGCCCTGATGAGCGGTGCGTTCATGACGGCCGCACTGCGTCGTGCGAGATGCTCGGTACTGGCCCTGCTGTGCCGTTCACGGATCCCGGGTGCCGGTGCCGGCGTGACGTGGGCGGACGGCCGTGCACGCATCGCGTTCAGGGAGGAGAACCTCGCGCCTCATGTGACCCGGGCGCGCAACCTGTCCAAAGTGACGGCCGCCCTCGAGCGGTCCGGCATCGACTACTTCTGTGTGCGCGGCCGGGAGCGGAACTCCACCGTCGTCGCGGTGCACGACGGTGACCGTCGGCAGGCTTTGGGCGCACTGCGCGAGCTGTGCGACGAGGATCCGGGATATCTGGTGGTCCGAGGAGCCCGCGGCACCCGCGTTCTTCCCGCCTACCGGACGCGCGGATGGCGGGCAGGCGCGAAGTCGTCGGCACTGGGCCTGTTCTGGTTCTATGCCGAGCCCGGTGAACGTCTGGTGCTG
The DNA here is from genome assembly GCF_042741275.1 of Streptomyces sp. NPDC058964. Lineage (NCBI taxonomy): Bacteria > Bacillati > Actinomycetota > Actinomycetes > Kitasatosporales > Streptomycetaceae > Streptomyces > Streptomyces sp. NPDC058964. The sequence goes on along the minus strand of NZ_JBHYKH010000017.1, from coordinate 28,317 downwards.
GGGCCCGAGCACGCGTGCGAAGTCGAGTTCTGGGCCGCGGAGAACGGCGCCCTGCGGGCTCCTCGACGCAATGCCGTCACCGACTCCGTACCCGTTGACGAGCCCGGGGTACGGGCTCCCCTTGCCGACTTCACGGCCCCGGCCGGACTCCGCGGTCCCTCCACCGCGACAGTGCGCACCCGCAAGGCCTTCACGGCACTGCTCCCAGGGGACATCACCTTTCCCGTCGACGCGGTGTACACCTGGGTCGACGGAAGTGACCCGGCGTGGCTGCACCGCCGGTCGGCAGCGTCGAGCGAAGGGCTTCATGCGGAGGCGGCCAACGCCGGCCGGTACGCGAATCACGACGAACTGCGTTACTCGCTGCGCTCGCTCGCCATGCACGCCCCGTGGATCCGCGACATCTACCTCGTCACCGATGACCAGACGCCACCATGGCTGGACACGTCCCAGCCCGGCATCACCGTGGTCAGCCACCGCGAGATATTCAGCAGCGAGGAACACCTCCCCACGTTCAACTCGCATGCCATCGAGAGCCAGCTCCATCACATCGACGGCCTGTCCGAGCACTTCCTCTACTTCAACGACGACGTCTTCCTCGGGGACGAAGTCCTTCCCGAAGACTTCTTCCTCGCCAACGGCCTGAGCAAGTTCTTTCCCTCGCCCGCCCTCGTTCCCCTCGGCCCCCCCGACAGCCAGGACCCACCGGTCTCCCTCGCGGGGAAGAACAACAGGGCCATCGTCCAAGAACGCTTCGGCACCATGCTCGTACAGAAGATGCGCCACGTCCCGCACCCCCTGCGGCGCTCCATTCTCGACGAGATCGAGAAGGACTTCCCCGAACAGCATCAGCTGACGTCCAGCACCCGCTTCCGGGGGCCCGACGACTTGGCCGTGCCATCGTCCCTCTACCACTACTACGCGTTCCACACACAGCGGGCTCTGCCCTCGGAACTCTCCTACGTCTACCTCGACGTGTCGTTGCCCAACGCGGCGAACCGGCTCGACCAGTTGCTGCTGAGTCGCGACAAGAAGGTGTTCTGCCTCAACGACACCTGCTCGACGGAAGCGGACTTCGACCGGTGCAACCGCCTCCTGAGGTCCTTCCTGGACGACTACTTCCCCGTGCCGAGCCGATTCGAGAAACACGCCTGATCTCCCATGCCGGCACGACGGAGCGTGCGGAACAGCGAGCGGGCGGTGGTCACGCCCAGGAAAGGATTGCGGCCCGGGCGTAGCGGCCGCTGTCCCGTGCGGTGGCACACGTCCCTGCTGACCGTGTGGACGGCCGTCTGGTTCCTCCTGGCCGAACGGCATGGGGCGGTCTCCTGGCACTACCTGAGAACCGGTGAGGAACTGCTGTTCAGCCCCGTGCCGAGCGGTGGCCTCGCGCTGTACGCCAACCATCCGGAACTCCAGATCGGCCCGGTCAGTTTCGTGGCCGCCGCGCTGTTCACGCCGTTCCCGGCAGCCCTGGGCGAAACACTCGCCGAGGCGTTCATGTCCATCCTCGGCCTGTACATGCTGGTCCTGATCGGTCGTACGGCGGCCGAGCACAACCTCGGCACGGGTCTGAACCACAGGCGTCTGCAACAGCGTGTCCTCGTCGCAGGGGCCGCGTTCATTCCCATGTGGGTGGAGGTCTCGGTGCGGTTCGCGCACCTGGACGACGTACTGGCGCTGTTCTTCACCACCTTGGCGCTACGCGCTCTGGTCCGTGGCAACGTCACAGCCGTGGGCGTCCTGCTGGCGCTGGCCGTGGACTCCAAACCGTGGGCGGTGGGTTTCCTGCCGCTGCTGGCCGTGTCCCGCCCGGCCCGGCCGCGCGCCGTCGCCTGGACCGTCGGCCTGGTGGCCGCCGCCTGGTTCCCCTTCTACCTCAGTCACCCGGACACCTTCCACGCCGCCCGGTTCACCATCCCGAACCACCCGGCTTCGGCCCTGCGCTGGTTCGGCGTCGACGACCCCGTCACGCCCTGGTGGGATCGCCCCGCACAGATGATCCTCGGCATCGCCCTGGGCGCGCTGGCAGTCCGGAGGAACCGGTGGGCCGCCGTGGTGCTGCTCGCAGCCGACGCCCGGATCATGCTGGACCCGAGCGTGTACACGTACTACAACGCGTCGGTGCTGCTGGGCACCCTCGTCTGGGACTCCGTCGGCCAGCGGCGCCTGGTGCCCTGGGTGAGCTGGACAGCCCTGATCTCCCTCTACGGCAGCGCCCTGCTGGTTCCCTCCCCTTCCGGCCAGGGTCTGATCCGGCTGGCCTTCGCGGTCGGATCGGTGCTGTACGTCCTGTGCTGGCCCCAGCGCACGCCCCGCAACCGGCGCGGGATGAGGCCGGCCGACGCACGGAAGAGGTAGTGGCCCACTTCGCTCGGACTCTGCCGACGGCCTGAGACGTCCCTGTTCCGTAAGAGTTCAAATGTTCCGATGCGCCCTCGTGCGGAGTGGGATGGAGGGCATGAAACTGCGTGTCTCTCCACCGGTGTTCAAGGGCGGACTGCATGACGCCCGCACGGCGACCTCGATCGGCAGGTGGCTCGGTCCGGCCTTCGTCGTGTGCTTCGTCACCGGTTTGATCAGCCACCTCATGCAACATCCGCCGGGCTGGCCGGCCAACGACATCCCGAGCCGTCCGGCATGGGGATACCGGGTGACCCAGGGCCTGCACGTGGCCTCCGGCATCGCGGCGATTCCGCTGCTGTTGGCCAAGTTGTGGACCGTGTATCCGCGCCTGTTCGAGTGGCCGCCGGTGCGTTCGGTCCGGCACGCGCTCGAGCGGCTGTCGATCGCGGTGCTGGTGGCCGGCGCCGTCTTCGAACTGGCGACCGGTCTGCTGAACACGGTCCAGTGGTACCCGTGGCCGTTCTCCTTCGTGCCGGTGCACTACGCGGTGGCATGGCTGGTGGTCGGGGCGCTGGTCCTGCACATGGCGGTCAAGGCGCCCGAGATCCGGGCGCACTGGAGCAGGCGTTCGCCCGGGACTCTCGCCCTCCCCGCGCAGGACGGCCCCGATCGTCGGTCACTGCTGGCCGCGGTGGGCGCGGCTGTCGGGGCCGTCACCCTGACCACGGTCGGCCAGTCCTTCACCCCGTTGAAGGACTTCATCCTGTTCGCGCCCCGTCATCCGGACCGTGGCCCGCAGGCCCTGCCCGTCAACCGGACCGCCGCGGCGGCCGGAGTCGACCGGCTGGCCGGCGAGGAGTACCGCCTGGTGGTGGCGGGGCCGCGGCCCTACACCTTGACGCTGGGCGAGTTGCGCGCCCTGCCCCAGCACGAGGTGGAACTGCCGATCGCCTGCGTGGAGGGCTGGAGCAGGTCGGCGCACTGGACCGGGGTGCGGATCGTGGACCTGCTGGACCGGGCGGGCGCGTCGCCGCATGCGCGGGTGAGGGTGGTGTCGTTGCAGCTGCGCGGCGGCTACCGGGTGTCGGAGATGGGGCACGAGCACGCCCGTGACCCGTTGACCCTGCTCGCCCTGCGCCTGAACGGAGAGGAACTCCACCCCGACCACGGCTACCCGGCGCGGCTCATCGCCCCCAACCGTCCCGGCGTGCTGCAGACCAAGTGGGTGGGCCGGCTGGAGGTGCTGGCATGAAGGTGCCGCGCTTCCTTGCGGGCGTGGCCGGCGTGGTGCTCATGGGCGTCGGCGCGTCCCTGCTGATCGATGTCCGCGACCCGAGCGATGTCCTGGTCTGGCTGGGCGGTGCCGTTGTGCTGCACGACGCGTTGATCGCGCCCCTGGTGCTGCTGGTCGGCCTGGCACTGACGCGCGGGGGTGCGCGCGGTCCGATGCGCGGGGCGCTGCTGGTCGCGGGCGCGCTGACGGTGGTGGCGCTGCCGGTGCTGTTGCGCCCGGGGCCGCGGGCCAACTCCTCGGTGCTGCCCCTGGACTATCTGCGCAACTGGCTGATCGCACTGGTGGCCGTGGCCATGGTGACGGCGCTGTGGGCGGCCGCGCGGAGATTCACCCGCAACCGGTGGCCAAGAGGAGGCCGCGCCGCGACACCAAAGGGACGGTAGGGGTGGGCCACGGCGTCCACGGTTCGGTCCGACGGATGTTCCAGCAGGACTCCGTCAGGTCTGTCTCGCGGTCCTGTTCGGGTGCATGCCGGGTGTGTGGACGCACATGAAGTGAACCGTGCTCGGGCGAAGTCGGCGCCGTTCGTCGCTGACGTGTTCGCGTCGGTGCCGCGCAAGGACCGGCGGGCGAAGGGTGACCGCTGTCTGCGGGGGCTGACGCTGGACGTGTGGCGCAAGTCGATCCGGCCGATGGCAGAGCGACTGCCGGACGGCACCGAGCATGGCGTCGCGGGGCAGGCGGGGGTTTGCCGACTTCGCACACGTCTGGGACCTGGCCGGAGCCAACTGGTGCGCACTGGACGGCATGGACGGCTTCGCCGATGGCGGACTGCGGGCCTGCAGCGCCGGCAGTGGGGAGCCGCAGGCGGTGGGGGAGACGGGTGCGGCCTCCGCACGGCGGCTCCGCGACGACCTGGGGGAGGCCGCAGGTCGTCCGCGGAGAACAATGGCGGAGTTCGCGTCGGCGCCCTTGCCGGCCGGGTGCGTCCAGCCCGCACCAGGCCGCTTCCCCCGCCGGGCCCCACCAGGCGGGGGGGGGCCGGTCCCCCCATGACCCCCGGCGGGGCCCCGCCCGCCCGGACTCAGACCCGGGG
>NZ_JBHYKH010000017.1:0-23631 GCF_042741275.1 Streptomyces sp. NPDC058964 | reverse complement strand
GCCCCCCGCGCCCGGCCGGGGGGGGACCCCACCCATCTCTACCCCCGCGGCTCCCCGGGCCACCTTACACCGGGCCGCTGTTCGGTGGACCTCGAAGCGGCAGCCGCCCGGAACATTGCGCACGGCCGCGCGGCCCCGGTGGGCTTCCACGATGCCGCGCACGATGGCCAGGCCCAGCCCCGCCCCGGCGGGCGGAGTGCGGGCGTCGGTGCCGCGCCAGCCGGTGTCGAAGACCCGGGGAAGGTCCTCCGGCGGGATCCCGCCGCAGCCGTCGGTCACGCACAGCACGACGCTGTCGGTCTCACGGCGGGCCGACACAGCGACGGTTCCGTCCGCGGGGGTCCGGCGGATGGCGTTGACGAGGAGATTGGCCAGGACGCGGGACATCTCGCGGCCGTCGACCTCGACGGGCACCGGTTCCACCCCCTCGCCCACGAGCCGCACCCCGCGCTCCCTGGCCAGGGCGTCGGCGCCCGCGATGGCGTCGCCGACCAGGTCGTAGACCGACATGCGGGTCGGGGTCAGTGAGAGGACGCCGGCCTGGATGCGGGAGAGTTCGAACAGGTCGCTGACCATGGCACTCATGCGCTCGACCTCGCCGCGTATGCGGGTGTGGTAGACGTGCGGGTCCTCCACCATGCCGTCCTCGAGCGCCTCGGTCATCGCCTGGAGCCCGGCCAGCGGGGTGCGCAGGTCGTGGGAGATCCAGGCGACCAGTTCGCGGCGGGAGGCTTCCAGAGCCCTCTCCCGTTCGCGGGACGCGGTGAGTCTGGCGCTGGTGGCAGCCAACTGATGACTCAGCTGGGCGAGTTCGGCGGTAGGTGCGGTGGCGGGCGGGGTGAAGCTGCCGTCGTCGCCGAGGGCGCGCGTGGCCTCTGCCAGGTCCCGGCTGCCCTTGACGACGCTGCGGCCCAGCACCAGGGCGACGGCGAGGGAGACGACCGCGGCCATGGCGCACACCATCGTCACGACCCACAGGTCGTGGTCCGACAGGAGCATCGCCCAGGACACCAGCAGGGTTCCGGCGAGCATCGCGGCGACCGTGACGGCCGCGACCACGGCCAGGGAGAGCGCGACCGAACGGTTGCGCAGCAGCCGCAGCGCGACGGTGCCGAGCAGTCCGGCACAGGCCGCGCCGATGGCCGCGTACAGGGCGATGAGCAGGGTGTCACCCACCATCACCTGCTCCTTTCTCGTGGGCATTCTCCGGGCGGGGAGGGTCGAAGCGGTAGCCGACGCCCCACACGGTGCTGATCAGGCGGGGACGGGCCGGGTCGTCCTCGATCTTCTCGCGCAGCCGCCGTACGTGGACGGTGACGGTCGACAGGTCGCCGAACTCCCAGCCCCACACCCGGTGCATGAGCTCCTCCCGGCTCGTCGCCCGGCCGGGATGGCGCAGGAAGTAGGCCAGCAGGTCGAACTCGCGCATGGTCAGGGCGAGTTCGGTGCCGTAGCGGGTGGCGCGCCGGGCGGTGGAGTCCAGGGCTAGTGGTCCGCTGCGCAGCCCCGGTTCCGCCCGCGGGGGCCCTTCGGCGGCGGCCGGTGTCCCGGTGCGGCGGAGCACGGACTCCACCCGCAGCACCAGCTCGCGGGGGCTGAACGGTTTGGTGACGTAGTCGTCCGCGCCGACCTCGAGACCGAGGATGCGGTCCTCTTCGTCGCCGCGCGCGGTCAGCATGATCACGGGCAGTGGGCCGTTCTCGCGGATGCGGCGGCACACCTCCAGGCCGTCCATGCCGGGCAGCATCAGGTCCAGCACCACGAGGTCGGGTGGCCGGGTCGCGGCCCGGGCCACGGCGGCCGGACCGTCGGCGGCCACGTCGACGTCGAAGCCCGCCCGGTCCAGGTAGCCGGCGACGACCTCGGAGACGGTGGGGTCGTCGTCCACGACGAGTATGCGTTTCACCCGACCGAGTCTCGCACCGGAGAGGTGCGGCGGCGGACGGAGCGGGCGTCGTGACGGCCGACGTCAGCGTTCCGTAAGAACACCAAATCCCCTATGTCCGCTTTGCGTTCGTAGGGTGAGTGGGGTGATCGAGACATCCCCTCTCCCCGTGGACGTCGTACTGCCCTGCCTCGACGAGGCCGAGGCGCTGCCCTGGGTGCTGGACCGGATCCCGCCGGGCTGGCGCGCGATCGTCGTCGACAACGGCTCCACCGACGGCACTCCGGACGTCGCCCGCTCCCTGGGGGCGAGCGTGGTCCACGAGCCGCGCCGCGGCTTCGGAGCCGCCTGCCACGCGGGTCTGTCCGCCGCCACGGCCGATGTCGTCTGCTTCTGCGACTGCGACGGCTCCCTCGACCCCGGGCTGCTGCCCCAGGTCGCCGGGCCCGTCCTCGACGGTTCGGCGGACCTGGTCCTGGGCCGCCGCCGGCCCACGGCCCTCGGCGCCTGGCCGGCCCACGCCCGGCTGGCCAACCTGGAACTGGCCCGCCTGATCCGCCGCCGGACCGGTCTGCGCCTGCGCGACCTCGGCCCCATGCGTGCGGCTCGCCGGGAGGCGCTGCTGGCTCTGAGCCTGTCCGACCGGCGTTCGGGCTATCCGCTGCAGATGGTGGTCCGCGCCGCCGAAGCCGGCTGGCGTGTGCACGAGACGGACGTGCCGTACCGCCCGCGTACGGGCCGCTCGAAGGTCACCGGCACCTGGCGGGGCACCTGGCAGGCGGTACGGGACATGCGCGCCGTCCTTGCCGAGCCGCCCGCCGCCCACCCGGCCGCGGCGGTCGCGGGAGCCGCGCGATGAGCGCCGCCACGGGGCCGCACACGCTGCTGGTGATCGCCAAGGAACCGGTGCCCGGGCGGGTCAAGACCCGGCTCACCCCGCCCTACACGCCGCAGGAGGCGGCCGTCCTGGCCGAGGCCGCCCTCACCGACACCCTCCACACGGCGCTCCGGGCCCCCGCCCGCCGCCGGGTTCTCGTCCTGGACGGGACACCCGGTCCCTGGCTGCCGCACGGCTTCGACGTGGTGCCGCAGGTGTCCGGAGCACTCGACGAGCGGATCGCGGCTGCCTTCGACGTCTGCGACGGCGGTCCGGCGCTGCTGGTCGGCATGGACACCCCGCAGCTGACCGCGGACCTGCTGTCCTGCACCGGCCCGGACGGCCACGACGCCTGGTTCGGCCCGGCCGCCGACGGCGGCTTCTGGGCCCTGGGCCTGGCCGACCCCTCCCGCGCCGGATCCCTCGTCGGCGGCGTACCGATGTCCACCGACCGCACGGGAGCCGTCCAGCGGCTCAGGCTCGCGGAGGCGGGGCTGACGGTCTGTGACCTGCCACTGCTGCGCGACGTCGACACCGCTGCCGACGCCACCCGCGTGGCCGGCCTCTGCCCGCCCGGCTCACGCTTCGCGACGGCCCTGGCCTCGCTCGCGGAGGCCGTCCGGTGAGCGGCATGCCAACCAGTGTCGGGTCCCCTCCTGCGGCCGAGCGGGCAACGCCGGGCGTGGCGGAACCGCATCCGCAGACCGCTGCTCCGCTGCCCTCCCACCTCGTCGCCCCGACGCGCCCAGCCGATCGGCCCGCGCCCGTGGAACCCGGCGAGCCCTGGACGGACGACCCCTATGCCCGCGCCCTGCGCACCGGCCGCGGCCCGTTGTACCTGCGTCGCACGGCACCCTGCGCGCCCGGGACGGCCGAGCTGCTTCCGCTGGACGTGGAGCGGTGGTGTGCCGCCCCCGACACCGCCGACATGGACGTGCTGCGCCGCTGCACCGGTCCCGTCCTGGACGTCGGCTGCGGACCGGGGCGCCTGGTGGCCGCCCTGGCCGCACGTGGTGTACCCGCGCTGGGCGTGGACATCAGCCCGGCCGCCGTCGCCCGGACCCGGCGGCACGGTGGAGCCGCCCTGCGACGGTCCGTCTTCGACCCCCTGCCGAGAGAGGGCCGCTGGGGCACCGTCCTGCTGATGGACGGCAACGTGGGCATCGGCGGCGACCCGGTCGCCCTGCTCGTCCGCCTGCGAACCCTGGTCCGGCCCGGTGGCCGTCTGCTGGTCGAGGCGGCCGACGACGACGTCGACGAGCACCTCACCGTCCGCGTCGAGGACGCTCACGGGCGGCACGGCCGGCCTTTCGCCTGGGCCCGCGTCGGTACGACCGCCCTGCTCAACGCCGCGGCCGCTGCCCGCTGGACCCTCACCGGCCGGTGGATCGCCGACGGACGCGCCTTCGTGGAACTCCACCGCCGCAACCCGGGGCTCGACATGCTTTCCCCGGCCGACGGCCAGCACCTCACGGCCCAGGGAGGGCCAACCCGGCCATGACCGACACCGCCACCCCGGGGCGACGAGGCTCCGGACCCTCCGCCACGCCGCCGCCCTGTCCACCCGGCACGCCGGCGAACCGCCGCAGGGACCGCATCGCGATCGCCGTCACCGCGGTTCTCCTCGCCGCGCTCACCGCGGCCGTCGTCGGCACACTCCACGCGGGCGACAACCTGAGCGGCCCCGGCCGCCTGCTGGCCGGATACGCCGTCGCCTGGGCGCTGTTCGCCGCCGCCGTGTGGACCGTGCGCAAGGTTCCGGTCCGCGCCGCGACCGTCCTGGTCCTGCTCGGCGCGGCCGCCGTAGCGCTGGCCGGGCTCGCCGCTCCGCCCCGTACCAGCACCGACATGTACCGCTACGCCTGGGACGGTCGCGTCCAGGCCGCCGGAACGTCCCCCTACGCCCACCCGCCCGCCGCCCCCGAACTGGCCGACCTGCGTGACGACTGGCTCTTTCCCACCAACGGGTCATGCAGGGGCTGGGGGCTGACCCACACCGACGACGGCCTGTGCATCCGCATCAACCGGCCCGCCGTCCCCACCATCTACCCGCCCGTCGCAGAGGGCTGGTACCTGGCCGTCCACACCGTCTCCCCGCCCGACAGCCGCCACAAGCCGCTCCAAGTCGGCGGCGCGATCCTGGCGTTCGGCACCACCGCGGCTCTGCTGGTCGTTCTGCGCCGCCGCGGCGACCCTCAGCGGGCCCCTGGCCGGGCCGCGTTGTGGGCCTGGTGCCCGGCCGTGGCCTTCGAAGCGGTCAACAACGCCCACATCGACACGCTCGGGGTCCTGTTGACCGTGCTCGCGCTCGGCACGGCGACTGCCGGATCGCGGCGCGGTGCGCTGCTCGGCGCCGCAATCGCCGTGAAGTTCCTGCCCGTTCTCGCCCTGCCCGGTGCTCTGTGCGGGCAGCGTGGTCCGGCCCGCGCCCTGCGTGTCGTCGTGTCCGCCGTCGCCGCGGTCGCGCTCGCCTATCTGCCCTACGTCCTCGCCTCGGGCGGGGGAGTCCTGGGCTACCTGCCCGGCTACCTCCACGAGGAAGGCTACGAACCAGGCCACGTACGCCGCTTCGCCCTACTGCGGCTCCTGTTGCCGGACGCTGCCGCCGGCGCGACGGCGGCCGTACTGCTCGCCGTGACCGCCCTGTACGTGTGGTGGCGCGGCGACCCGGCCCGTCCCTGGCGCGGGGCCCTGCTGCTGGCCGGCACCGCACTGCTCCTCCTCTCGCCCGGCTACCCCTGGTACTCCCTCCTCACCGTCGCCCTCGTGGCCCTGGACGGCCGTTGGGAATGGCTCACCGTCACCCTCGCCGGCACCGTCCTCTACCTCGCCGGCCGGCTCCTGCCGGGATTCCCCCTGCAGGCGTGGGCGTACGGTGCCGCCGCCCTGGTCATCGCGGTCGGTGCCTGCCTGCGTTCCGACCTGGCGCGGCGCCTGGCAGGGCGCGCGTGGGGCGCGACATCGCATGCAGCCGGCACCCCGCCGCAGCCGTCCCGTCGGGCACAGCAGACTCGTCCGGAGCGGGCTGCGTCGAGGTCATCCCCGTCCCCGCATCCCGCTTCGCCGACCGGGTCGGCTTCATCGTCGTAGAAGGTGCCGTCGCGAATGCGGGGCTGGCACAGGCGAGCAGCGTCAGCGCCGCTGACGACGGGCGTCTGCCTGGCCCGTGACTTTGGGTGCGGGGGTGCGTTATCCCGGCGACGCGTGTACTGGTTCTGGATTCCCTCGTGGGGACGTATACGTGTCGCGGCCCCGATCCCGCCCGGCCTCGGGGCCGCTCTCTGCCGGCATGCGGGGGCGGGGGCAGAACGCCCAAGGACAGCATCCCCCTGGTGGAACCTCGTCTTCCCGACCGGTATGTACGCGGTCACCACGCACGGACCGGGACGCGCGACCGGGACGTCGTGGGTGACCACCGCGCGCAGCCGGGAGGTCTGGGTCGCCGCCGCCGGGTACAAGCCCTTGCCGCGCCGCAGTTCTCGGGCCGGTGGGTTCGCCCCGGGCGCTGTGCGCTCTGTGCCACGCCGGGCGGCGCGCGGGCGGGTGCCTCGGCCGTTCCGGTTCCCGCCGGTGGCGCGGAGTGACGCGGCCGGGCGCGGAGGGCTTCGGAAAACCCCCGTCGGACGGCTGGTCTTCAGCCACTCCCACCCGCCCGCCACCGCAGCCTCCCTCGCTCGAAGCGCCTTTCCGCACGTGACGAGCCCGCCGGCATCACGCGGCGACTGCTTCCGTGGGGCCGACGCCCATGAAGAAGGGTGAAGTGGGTGGTCTCTCGTCGCGTTTGTGCCGGGTTCTTCCAGAGACCGGTGCGGTTGCGCGAGGGCGTTGCCCAGGCGGTGCATGCCCTCTTCGATGTCGCGGTCGCGCGTCTCGATCAGGCCGTCGGTGTAGAGGGCGAGGAGGCTTCCCTCGGGCAGTTCGAGTTGCACGGACTCGAAGGAGTCCCCCAGGCCGACACCCAGGGGGGTTCCGGTGGGGAGGTCGGGGAGGACGGCACGGCCTTGTGGGTCGATGATCGCGGGCGGGGGATGTCCGGCCGATGCCATGGTGCATCGGCGAGTGGCGGGGTCGTAGACGGCGTACAGGCAGGTGGCACCCGTCACCGCGGGAACCTGGTCCGGGAGATCGCAGTCTTCCGCGCCCAGTCTTTGGACCGTGTCGTCGAGGTGGGCCAGTGGTTCGTCGGGGGGGCAGCTCCATGTCGGCGAGGGTGTGGACGGCAGTGCGGAGCCTGCCCATGGTGGCGGCGGCGTGGAGTCCGTGGCCGACCACGTCACCGACGACGAGGGCCACCCGCGCCCCGGAATGACCGGTCGTCTTGGCCGGTGCAGCGATCGGTGCCCGCGCCAAGGGGGAACCGGTCCACAGCGACAAGTGGGGCCCGCAGGCCGCCACCGCCGACGCCGTGGCCGTACCGCAGGTGGTCTTCACCAATCCTGAAGTCGCCTCGGTCGGCCTGACCACGCGCGACATCGATGCCTCGGGCCTGCGGATCGACGTGGTCGACTACGACCTGGCACGCATCGCCGGTGCTCACCACTACGGCGAGGGCTATCGCGGCAAGGCCCGCATGCTGGTCGACGCGGATCGCGGCACGGTGGTCGGTGTGTCTTTCGTCGGCCCGGGAGTCGGGGAGCTGCTGTACTCCGCGACCGTTGCGGTCGTCAGTGGGGTGCCCGTCGAGAGACTGTGGCACGCGGTGCCCGCCTTCCCCACGATCAGCGAGGTCTGGCTGCGCCTCCTGGAGACGTATCGAGGCTGAAACGGGCGGCTCGGTTCGCGGTTCACCGGCGGCCGGGGCAGCACACAGACGTGGGTGGACTCGCCGGGCAGGAGTACGTCGCCGGCCATCTCCGGACCGGACGGCGATGACCACGTCGGTACGAGCTCGACCGGGTGTCCGCGTCCGTCATTGGTGCGCCGGGTCGTGTCACCAGGTAGCAGCGGTGCGATCGCGGCGGCGCCGTCCTGCCCGGAGGTCGCTCAGTGGTGCTTGCGCAGCCCGTGCTGGGGCGGCTCAGCCCAGGTAGAAGTCCTTGCGGGCAGCCACGAACGCCTCGATCGTCCGGGCAGGTTCGCCCGTCACCCTCTCGACGTCGTCCGATGTGCGGTCGTAGCGGTTCTCGCGGTGCAGTCGGGCCATGGTGGCGATGTGCGCTTCGGTGTGCGGTGGCAGGCCCGCCTTGGAGAGCACCTTGGCCTGCCACTGATCCAGCGGCACATCCACATAGGTCACCTCACGCCCCAGGGCCCGGGAGAATTCCCCGGCCAGCTCGGTCATGTCCACCGAGCGTGGTCCGGTCAGTTCGTAGATGTGCCCGATGTGCGGGGCCGGGTCGCGGAGGACGGTGGCGACCACCCGGGCGACGTCGTCGACGGCGATGGGTGACGTGCGCCCGGTGCCGAACGGCAGCGTGATCGTGCCGTTCTCCCGGATCGACACCGCCGCCAGGCTGGTGAACAGCGGGTTGTCCAGGAACGAGGTCGGCCGGATGTGGACCACGGGCAGGCCCGACCAGTCCAGTACCTGCTCGGCCAGCCAGTGCAGCCGCTGCTGGTGGGACTCGGTGGTGCTGGTGGCGGTCATCTGCGACACCGTCATCTGCGACATGTCCACCAGGACCTGCAGCCGCCCGTACTCGCGGGCCACGCTGGCCACCACCGTCGCGGCCAGCAGATGGTCCGGTGACACGGGCATCGCGAAGTACATCCGCGAGACGCCCTCCAGCGCGGCCGCGACGGTCTCGGGCCGGGTCAGGTCGCCGATGACGACCTCCGCGCCGAGCGTGCGCAACCCGGCCGCGCGCTCGTCGTCACGGCGGACCATCGCGCGCACCGGGACGCCCTGCGCGTGCAGCTCTTCGAGGACCGCACGGCCGACGCCGCCGGCGTTGGCGATGAGGACGAGGTTGTCGGCAACCATTGGTCGGCCTCCTCCATGAGTAGCGGAGTGGGATGCAAAGGGCGGGGTCCGGCAGCAGTCAGGCGGCGGCCGTCGTGCCCCGCCGCAGCAGGCGGGTGCGCAGACCGAGCAGAAGCGCAGCGACGACGGCCCACAAGGCGAGTGTGACGACAGGCGCTGCCGCATGCGCGCCGTCGAAGTAGCTCAGGTCGGTGATCACCCGGACGGCCGCGCCGGGCGGCAGCAGTGCGGAGACGGTCCGGGCCGCGGCAGGCAGCAGGTCGGCGCCGATCGTGGCACCGCTGGTGGCGTTGCCGACGGTGAGAAGCAGGAGGGTGGCGACCGGGAGGCCGACGGGGCCGAGGTACGTGCCGAGCACCTTGGTCGTGAAGGCGGCCGCGGCCGACAAGAGGGCAAGGGTGAGGACCAGCGGAACGATCGGAGCCGGAACCGCTCCCAGAACGGGGCCGGCGATGATCGCGGCGACCGTGCCGATCGCCAGGGAGGCGCCGCTCAGCAGCCAGAACCGGTGGCGCAGATGCAGCTGACCGGCCAGGCCGATGACGTTCGAGCCGAGTACGAAGCCGGCCAGGGTGACACCGAATGCCATGTAGAAGCCGGCCAGTCCGCGGGCGTCGAAGTGGGCCAGGGGGACGACATCCTCGGTGCTGACACGCATGCCCGCACCGTGGGCGTAGGCGCGGACGAGGGTCTTCACCGCCGCTGTGGTGGACGTGCCGTTGGCTCCCGCGATCTCCAGGCGCAGCCTGTGCGGACCGTCGGCGCTGAGCGCGGCGACGACGTCGTGGTGCTCCAGCGCCCGGTGTGCGGCCTCTGCGTCGGCGGCGGGCCGGACGTCGACGGCGTCGCCGAGGGCCTCGCGCATTTCGCCCGGCAGGTCGGGAGCGGTGACGGCGACCGGGACATGATGCGGCTGAGGATCGCGCTGCAGCCCGATGTAGCAGGTGACGAAGGCCGCCACGACGATCAGGGCGATGAGAGCCGGCTGCAGCCAGGCCCTGACCGGAGGCCGGGGGCGCGGGGCGCGGTGCCGATGGGCAGAGCGCTCGACGGTTGTGGAGCGCGTCTGCTCACGCTCGAGTGCGGATCCGTGGGCGGGTTCCATGACGGGGGCTTTCTGCGGGTGGACAGTGGGACGCGCGGGGGAACCGGTTGGGCGTGCGTGTCCCGGAGCATTTAAGAGCATATGCTCCTATCTTGGGAACGGCAAGGCGGGCCGCCGATCCCCTCCCCTCCCCGCTCGGCCCCTTTGGCTTTTACGAGCAAGTGCTCCTATTATGGGTGTGAAACTCACGGAGGGGGAGATCATGACCACCGCGCCGACCGGCCAGGCCCGCGAGCCGTGCAACAACCTGGCGCTGCGCAAGGCGGCCCGGTACCTCGGGGCGACCTACGACAAGGCCCTGACGCAGGTCGGCCTTCGTGCGACGCAGTTCAGCATCCTGCAGAAGCTCAGCGCGCACGGGGAGGCGACGATCACCGGCCTTGCCGACATGATCGCCATGGACCGTACGACGATGGCTTCGAACCTCAAGCCGCTGGCGCGAGACGGTCTGGTGACCGTCGAACCGTCGCCGACCGACCGCCGCGCACGCATCGTCACGATCACACCGGACGGAATCGCTCGGATGAAGGAAGCCCTGCCCCTGTGGAAGGACGCAGGCCCAGTTCGAGGAGAGGTTCGGTTCCGAGGGCGCGTCCCGGCTGCGCGCCTTCCTCGAAGCCGTCCTCGACACCGGCTTCACGCCCTGGGCCGAGTAGGCGCGACAGGGCCTGCGGTCCGGGCCCCGGAGCAGCCGGCCCCGTACCGGCTGACAGCTGTCCCGGCTGTCAGCCGCTCAGGATGGGCATGTCCGCCGTCGACGGAACGGGACCCGGTCGGTGTCGTTGGCGATCTGCGCCCGCTGGTCGTCGTCGAGCCGGGCGGTGGCGTTGACCACGAAGCGGGCCGACTCCGGTGCGCGCCGACGGATGGTGACCTCGATCTGATCGGCGGACTGCTCGGCGTGATCCGGCGGCGCCGCTGGATGAGTGTGCCGCAGCAGCGCGCTCCCCTGACCGGACTGGTGCCGGGGGTTTCAGGTGCTGAGCAGCCGGTTGAAGAAGGAGCGGTAGCGACGCAGAGCCCTGCGCAGCTCCTCCGTGTCCACCTGCTTGCCCTGCCCCCATTGGTCTTCCAGGTCCTTCTTGTGCTGTGCGAACGTGGTGGCCAGGGTCTGCATGACGTCTGCGACGAGTGTGTCGGCGTCGTGCACGGCCTTGCGGGGGTCGTCCACGAACTTGCTCTGTACTTCCTGCCAGCGGTTGCGGAAGTCCTGGTCCTCGCCCTGGGCGAGGAGCTGCGGAGCTTCATCCTCAGAAGCAGGGGAGGTGTCCGGCGTGCCTGGCGTATCCGCGGTGCCTGGTGTGCCGCCCTGGCCGGCCGTGCCGGTGCCGCCGGCGTCGGATCCTGCTTGTCCGTCACCGGCAGGGCTCTGCGACTCGGCCGTTGCCGTGCTCTCACCGGGGTAGATCGGGGCTCCCGAGGAGACTTCCTCGGATTCCCGTGATGAACCCGTGGTGGCAGGTCCTGAGGGTTGCGCGAAGTCTTCGGTGGTCAGGCCGCCGCTGCGGCGCGCTTCGTCGTTGCCGTGCATGGTGTTCCTCCTTGCCGAGTCCGGGGCGGCGTCAGGATCGGGCCGGCTGGGCCCGGCCGCCGTCGGAGAGCAGTTCTTCGAACACGGCGCGGTAGTGGACCATGGCACCGCGCAGTTGTTCGGTCGTCGCCTGGCTGCGGTTGCTGAGAGACTCCACCTCGTGCGCGGCGCGGTAGTGCTCGAGGGTGCGCCCGTGTTCCACGGACAGGTCCTTCATCTGCTGATCGAATCCCTCGGTGGGGTAACCGCGGTCGTGCATCAGCGAGGTCACCAGCCGGTCCGCGTCGTGCACTGCGTCCTGCGGCTGGTCCACGAACTCCTCCTGGACACTGCTCCACTCCCGCGTGTAGCGGTCGCGCGAGACCGGGGGCAGCGGCTTGATGTCCAGCGCGTCGTGCCGCCTCTCGCGCTCTTTGAGTTCGCGCTCGGCTGTAAGCCGGTTGTCGGATTGCTCGACGGTCCGTTCGTACTCCGGGCCGAAGCGTTCACGGAGGTGACGGCGCCTCCGCATCGTGAGTGAGACCGCCAGAGCGGCCAGGGCGAGCACCACCACGATCGGGATGATGATCGCCAGTAGGGTTCCCGTGGACATGAGTACGCGCTCCTCTGCGAGTAGTGATACGCGTCTTCCGAGTTCCCACTCGTTCGCCAATCACCGTTCTCCTGGCCATCAGATGTCAGACGGCCAGGGGTTGCAGCGCCCGGTTTTCGGTGAGAGACGTGGCCGAAGGGGCGTGGACGGCGCGTGCGGTGGAGCTGTCGCCGTTGGGCCGGGTCCGGTTCGGAATGTCGTGCGCGCGGCGCGCGGCGCGTCGGCGAGTCGGCACGCCGACGTCGTCCGGCGCAGCCCAGGGCGCCCTATGCCGCTCTCATGTGCCCTGGCCGCCCGCGGCGGCCGGAGTGATGCCACCCGTGCGCAGGGCCGTCGAACCGTCCCGCCAGGCGCCCAGCAGCCGGGCCGCCAGCCGGTCCTCCTGATCGCCGGTCGCACGGATGCCGAACACCACGTCGGCGTCCAGCCACGGCTCGCCGGCCAGCAGACCGGCGACGACCTCGTGCCGTACGACCTGTTCGTGCACCGCGTCGGCCTCCACGTGTTCTGTGTAGAAGCGGACGGCCGCCGGGCCGGCGCCCATCCGGTCCAGCGCCTCGGCCAGGCGGCGAGAGGCCGGGGACGAGGTGACCTCGACGGTTGCGAAGTGCCCGACGAGCGCCCCGCGCAGGGCCCGGTGCAGACCGAACAAGGACATCAGGTTCACGGTGGCGAGCGCCTCGGCCGGTGCGGCGTCGACGTAGTGGCCGTACGACGTGTCCAGACCCAGGTCCGCCATGAGATCGGCGAACAGCTCCGCATGGATCTCGTCCGCGCGGCCCGCGCCGAACTCGTCGAACTCCACGGCGACCATGGCGGCCTTGGCCCGGCCGCGCAGCCTGGGGATGACCCAGGCGTGCGGATCAGCCTCCTTGAGGTGGTACAGCGAACGCAGCGCCGCGTACTCACGGAAGTGTTCGAGAGTGCCGTGGTTGCGCAGGAAGTGCGAGAGACTGCGGCTGTCGTCGCCGATCGGTTCGAGCTGGAGTTCGTCCAGCGCCCGCTCGGCGGTGTCGGACGCGTCGATCGGCACGTCCGCGCGCAGCGCGCCGAGGAAACGGTCCTCCAACTTGGCGCGCAGGGCGAGGAGTCCGGGGTCCCATTCGCGGTCGTCCGGTACGCCGTCGAAGCCCTGGTAGTGGAGCTCGTAGAGGACGTACAGAGCAAGGTGCAGGTCGTCGCCGTAGGCGTCTGGGACGTCTGGGGGCAGCGGTGGCAGGCCCTGTCCCGTTCCGCGCAGCGTGTTCACGACCGAGGCCGAGAGCGGGCCGCGTGGTTCGGGCAGCGGCGGCGGCCGGGTTTCGCGTCGAGGGCGGACGACCGTCATGGTGTGTCCGCCCCCTTGTCCCGTCTGGCGCGGCAGCGGTGACTGGTGTCGCACCACGGCAGCATCCGGCTGCGACGGCAAGTGCAGACGGCCACGGTGAACCGCCGAGAGACCGCCACCTCTCCGTCCTCGCCCACGACTTCGACCGGTCCCTCCACCAGAAGAGGGCCGTTGCGCTGGACGCGGATGCGGCGGGGGCGTTCAGGCGTGTTCGGCACGGATCACCACCAGCTCCTCGGTCGCATGATCCCCCGCCAGCCCGCACTCGCGCAGCCAGGCGAGCCGGGCGCGCAGCACGCGCCCGAACGGCAACCGGACCCGGTCGACCACGTCCGCGCGCAGACCGGCCGCCCCGAACCGGGCAAGTGTCTCCTCGACGCCGCTCAGATGCGAGTGCACCATCAGCAAGGTCCCCGCAGGGCGCAGCAGCGCCGGTGCCGACGTGCAGATACGGTCGATCAGGAGGCGGCCGTCCGCGCCGGCGTCCCAGGCCCTGGCGCGGCCTCGGGGCGCAGCGTCGCCCGGCGTGGGCACGTACGGCGGATTGGTGACCACGAGGTCGAAACGACGGCCGCGGACGGCGGACGCCATGTCGCCGTGGCGTACGCGGACCACCTGGCCGTTCATCAGGGCGTTGCACCAGGCGGTGGCCAGAGCCCGCCAGGAGATGTCCACCGCGGTGACCCGAGCGCCCCGCCGTGCCGCCTCCACCGCGAGCACACCGCTGCCGGTGCCGAGGTCCAGTACCTCGGTACGGCGGGTGATCCGCTCCTGGCGCAGCGCGCGGCTGAGCAGCCCGGTGTCGGTCTGCGGCCGGTAGACCCCCGGCGGGATCCAGCAGCGGAACCGGGGAGATGCGGTCAGGGACTCGACGGTCATCGTGGCGCCTCGTGTCAGCCGGAGGCCGTCAACGGCCGTTCGGACAGCGCCCGGGCAATTCCGCCCAGGTTGTCGGTCACCGTCCGACCGGTGCTGTGTGCCCAGTCACGGCCGCGTTCCCCGTCCGGGCGGTCCGGGTCCGGGCCCGGACCGAGGTGGCAGTACGCCCATGCCTGGCCGGGGACTGGGCAACCGATGTCCTCCGGCGCGCCGGAGATCTCATTGATCCCGTCGCCCGCGTGCGCGACCACACCGGGGGCGGCCGGCGCCCCCGTGTTGGAAGATTCGGGGGACTTCTCGAGCGTGCAATCGATGACGACGGCTTTCACGGCTTGGCTCCGATAAGACGGTGTGCGTGGTGCGGGTGCGCCGGTGCGAACCGGCGGTGTCACACGGGTACCCCCAGGCAGCGAACGTAACGGTGGTGGGCCGGGCACACGCCTCTTCCAGGTGCGGTCGGGGCTGCCTGCCGGCCTGTCCAACCGTGTCGCCGGCGAACACGGCGTGCGAGTCGTCGGTGCTTGCCGTCACCGTGACGATCACGGGGTTCACAGCGCGGTGACGTCGGCCGTGGCAAAGGTCAGCGGCCTCGGCGGCTGAACACACGGCGCGCACGACGGCCGGAGGCGTCCCGGTGCTCAGTCGGGGCGGGCCCGGGCCGGGCCTTGGGGTCCGGTTTCGAGAGCCGTCGTCTGTGGCTGGGCGCGGGCGATGAGCAAGGCGACGTCGTCATGGCTGTCGGGGTGCCGGAGGTGTTGCAGGAGCTGGTCGCAGGCCTCTTCGGCGGTGCGGTGCGGGGGTGACAGCAACTGCAGGAGGTCTTCCAGGCGCTCGTCGATGGGGTCGTTGCGGGTCTCGACCAGTCCGTCGGTGTAGAGGACCAGTTGATCACCGGGTTCCAGGGTGATCGTGGTGTTCTGGAAGGGGACGCCGCCGACTCCCAGGGGCGTGCCGGTGGGCAGGTCCAGGAGTTCGGGTGGTCTGTCGGCCCGTACCAGTACCGGGGGCAGGTGACCGGCGCAGGCCACCTGCAGCCGGGCGTGATGCGGGTCGTAGACCGCGTACACGCAGGTGGCGATGTAGGGGTCCAGACCTCGAGTGATCTTGTCGAGGTGGGTGAGGATGCGGGCGGGGTCGAGGTTGAGGTCGGCCAGGGTGGAGGTGGCGGTGCGCAGGCGGCCCATGGTGGTGGCCGCCGGGATGCCGCTGCCCATGACGTCGCCCACCGCCAGCGCGGTCCGGTCGCCGTCGAGGGGGATGACGTCGTACCAGTCGCCGCCGACCTTGCTGAAGGCCTGCGCGGGCCGGTACCGGGCAGCGACCTCGAGACCGGGATGGCGCGGCGAGGGCTGCGGCAGCAGGCTGCGCTGGAGGGTCTCGGCGGCGCTACGGATGTTCTGGTGCAGGACGGCGTTGTCGATGCTCAGGGCGGCGCATGCGGCGAGCTCGCACGCGAGTGTGAGGTCGTCCTCGCCGAAGGGCAGGGGGCTGCGGGCGCGGGCCAGGCCCATGACGCCGATGATGTGGTCGCGGGCGATGAGGGGCACCGCCATGGCGGTGTGGACACCGGCTCGCTCGAGCAGGGCGGAGGCGTCGGCATCGGCGGCGATACGGGTGAGGTCGCCGCTGTCCAGGTGGGTGATCAGGAGGGGGCGGCGGGTGTGGATGCAGTGGGCCGCCGGGTGGTCGGCGTGGTAGGTGCTGAGGCGGCCGGGTGGAATGAGCGCTTGAGTGGCGTCGGTGGGGTAGGCGGCCTTCACCGCCAGCGCGCGGAACATCGCCGGGTCCTGGCCGGTGCCGGTGCGGCCCGTGCGTAGGACGGAGTCCAGGAGGTCCACCGCGATCATGTCGGCCAGGTCGGGCACGAGGACGTCAGCGAGCTCCTGCGCCGTCCGCTCCACCTCCAGGGTGGTGCCGATACGGGCCGAGCCGTTGGCCATCAGGCGCAGGCGCTGCTGGGCCTGCTCGGCCTTTTGGTCCGCCTGGTACCGGTCGGTGACGTCCACCACCACATTGGCGATGCCCAGCACGCGCCCGTGGTGGTCTTCCAGCCGGTAGAGCGATACAGCCCAGGCGTGATCGTGTTCAGGGTCGGCGGCCGTGCGGCCCACCACCTGCCGGTCGACGACGGGAATGCCGGATGCCAGGACTTTGCGCATGGCGATTTCCGTGTCCAGGAACGGCGCACCGGTCAGGATGTCGCAGAAGCGCCGGCCGATGTGGTCGGCCTCGGCGGTGCCGTGCATCGACGCCAGGGCCGGGTTGATCGCCACGTACCGCAGGTCGGTGTCCAGGACGGACAACCCGATCGGGGCCTGGGCGACCAGCCGGTTGGACAGGGCCAGATTGCGTTCCACCTGGCGCAGGGTGGACCGGTCCGTGGCGAGCCCCAGGGCGTAGTAGTCGCCGAGGCTGTCGGTCAGCCGCATGTTGCGGAACTCGACCATCCGGGTGCTGCCGTCCTTGTGCCGGATCGGGAACGCCCCCGCCCAGCCCTGGCCGGTCTCCATCACCTCGGCGAACAGCCTGATGGCGGTCTCTCGGTGCTCGGGGTGCAGAAGCAGCGGCGCCGCGTGCTGCCCGACCGCCTCGACGCGGGAATAGCCGAACAACTCCTCGGCCTCGGGACTCCACATGTCGATCCGGCCGTCGGCCTCCACCAGCACCGCGGCCACACCCAGCAGATCCATCAACCCGCTCGGGCCGGACGCCCGGTCCTGCAGCCGTTCCTCCCTGGAGTTCACGAAACTTCTCCGTCTCCGGTTGCGAGGTGCGGCATCGAGGTTGGCACCGAGCGGCCTCGCGAGACCTTCCGGCGCGGAAGGCGCACCTGCCGCCGGCCGAAGACGCGCCCGGCCGGCCGGCGCCGCCTCGCCCTGCTCACCCGGTTTGAAGCCGCCTCCAAGGTCGGCTGAGGGGTAGTGCGGGCAGTACAGCCATCGGGTACCCGGACAGCGCGGCGGCCATGGTGCAGACCGCGGGCATCTTGCCGGCTGTGGCGCCGTGCCGCTGGGGTCCGGATCCATTATCGGCTCAGTCCTGCGGCCGGCGCCGCGCGGGCCGACGTGCATCCCGGACGTTCCGATGACCGTCAAACGCACGACCGTAGCCCAGGCGGTGGGCGAAGACCTGGGCACCGTGGGCGCCGAGCAGGACGTCGATCAGGCAGTCGGCGTGATGCGCGCGCACTCGGTCCGGCGTCTTCCGGTCGTCGACGCCGGAGCTTCATCGGGGGCCGGGGCCCGGCCGGATGGGCTCCAGGACCTTCGGTTTCGGCGGGCACAGTGAGGGTCCTCCGCCCGGCAAGACCAGCCGCGCCGGCATCAAGCGGTGTGACGACTCGTGGCTGCTGATGGGAGGCCCATGCGTTCAGGCAGGCGGTCCGAGAAGTCGTCTCACATGAACGCCAGGTACATGAATGTTCCTCTCCGGACGATCGGAGGATCTTCGAGTTCGGTCGCTTGGGTCGCTGTCGGCCTTCCGCGTGAGCGGAGAGCAGGGCCGGCTTCGCCTCATGCCGTGGCCGTGGGGGCGGTTGTCTGTCCGTCGTCTGCACTCTCACTCGGTTTGGTGGCGCTGTCCGAGGCTGTTCCGGTTCTGGTGTAGAGGACCTCGCGACCCTGCTCCGCGGCGCGGATGAGCCCTTCACTGACGAAGTCGAGGAAGCGGGCGGCATTCTCGAGGCGGGTGGCCGCCGGGGTGCCGGGGCCGAGGATGCCGACGCCCTGCCGCGCGGTTTCGATGAACTGGTCGTTGGCCCGGGCGCTGCGGATCATCGACTGGTACCAGAGGTCGTCGTCGACGACGTAGCGGTCGCGGCGGCGTTCGTCGCGTTCACGCCGGACGAGGTCCATGCTCTCGAGGAACGTGATCGCTTTGGAGATGGACGCCGGGCTGACCTGGAGGCGCTGGGAGAGTTCGGAGGCGGTGAGGTTGCCGTTGTCGGTGGTGTAGAGACAGCCCAGTACCCGGGCCATCATCTTGGGCAGGCCCGAGGTCATGAATACGGTGGTGAGGGTCTCCTGGTATTCGCGCACGGCCTCGGCGTCGCGTCCGAAGGGTTGCGTGCGCGCCTGCGTCCCCTGGGGCGCGGCCTGCCTGCGCCGGTGGGTGCGCTGCTGGGTGGCGCGGTGGGCCAGGTCGGCGCGGTAGCCGGTGGGGCCGCCGTTGCGCATCACCTCACGCGTGATCGTCGAGGTCGGACGGTCGAGGCGTCGGGCGATCTCGGCGTAGGGAAGGCTGTCGGCCAGCCCCAGCGCGATCTGCTGGCGTTCCTGCTGGGTGAGCCTGCCTCCCGGCATCACGCCCCCTTTCGTGCTCCACGGGTGCTCCATGGTGCTGCTCGTGTTCCCTGACGCTTCCACCATAGCGTTCATCTTCAACACATTGCAACGGTCGGCAGGCTCTCTGTTGCATTAAGCGAGAAGGCATTGCAATGATTATTGGCGTCTGACCTGGGAATATGCCTCTTCAGGGCAAAGCTTTCATTGCATGGATCTGGAAAGCAACGTAGCGTTTCCATTGTTCTGAAACAGCGAGCCGCAAGTGTAAGGGAGAGCATGATGCAGAAGTTCGACACCCCCGCCCCGATTTCCGCCGTCCTGGACATCCCCGCGGGACGTGTTCAGTTGATCGCCGCAGACCGGGTCGAAACGGCGGTCGAGGTCCTGCCTGCGAACGCCTCGAGGGGTCGTGACGTGAAGGCGGCGGAGGGGACCACGGTCGAATACGCCGACGGTGTCCTGCGGATCGGGACTTCGGCGAAGACCCAGTACCTCGGCCCCTCCGGATCCATCGAGGTGACGGTCAAGCTGCCGGCCGGCTCCCGTATCGAGGCCAAGACGGCCAGCGCCGAGCTCCGCGGCGTCGGCCGCCTCGGTGACGTCGTCTTCGAGGGCGCATACCGCCAGATCAAGATCGACGAGGCCGCGAGTCTCCGTCTCACCGCGACCGACGGCGACGTCGAGGTCGGCCGGCTGGGCGGCCCCGCGGAGATCAGCACCGCACGGGGCGACATCCGGATCACCGAGGCCGTGCGCGGCACGGTCGTGCTCCGCACCCAGTCCGGCGACATCTCGGTCGGCGCCGCCACCGGCGTCTCGGCCGTCCTCGACGCCGGCACCACCTGCGGCCGCATCAGCAACACCCTCAAGAACGATGGCACCGCGGTACTCGACATCCGCGCCACCACCTCCAACGGCGACATCACCGCCCGCAGCCTCTGAGGGAGCGGAAGCAGGACCGTCCGCTACTACGGGGCCAGTTCCGTGAGCCGTCTCGGTTTCCGTCTCAGATTCCCTCTCATGCACCCCGTTCGAAGCACTGAGGCCGGCAACGCAGTTGGACAGCGTGTTGGTCCAGGGCGCTGGAGGCGACCGACGGTTGCAACGCGAGCGCCCGCGCCCGGTCGGTCGGTCGGTCGTCGAGGATGCTCAAGTGGAGCATCATCGTGCCGGTGCCGTTTCCTCGGGCCCGCCGCGTTTTTGGCCGGCCCGAGGTTGCGAGGTCGAGGGCGACGGCGACGGCGGCGGGGAGCCCGGGCAGGTGGCGGAGTACTCGACGAGATGCCCTTCACCCCGCACCGTTGCGCAGGCGGACGTGGGTGACGACCTGCTTGCCGGTTGCCAGAGTGATGGTGTGCATCCGGTCGCACAGCCGGGTGACCAGGTGGAGGCCGTGTCCGCCGACGCGTCGGGGATCGAGCGTTCGTGTGCGGGGTGGATGAGGGGAGCTGTCGTGGACGGCGATCCGCAGCAGCGTGGCGTCGGGGGTCAGCTCCAGCAGCAGGCCTCCCGGGCCGGGGGCGTGACGGATCGCGTTGGTGACCAGTTCGCTGACGACGAGTTGAGCATCCTGGCTGGGCTGGTGGTCGGGGTCGAGTCCTGCCTGGGCCAGCAGGGTGCGTACGGCATGCCGGGCGTCAGCGATCGGCGCGTGCGTCGTGTCCCAGACGGTGCCGTACCGCAGGGGTGCGGACCGACCTTGTTCGTCCGGTGTCTGCTGGCTGCGCGGGGTGAGCATGGAAGCGGTCCCGTGGTTGTCCCTGGTCCGTTGATCACTGGGTGTGTCTGTCGTGGTAGTTCGCTTACCCTCTGTCGTCCTACTCATGAGGCGCCGCCCTCAGCTGGTGGGTGTGGGACCCGTGCCGGCGATCGTGAAGTGCTCAAGTGCCCCGCTGGCCGTCAGCAGTCGGCTGACCGTCCTGGGCAGTGGGCCGAGCAGAATGAGGTCGCGTTGGCTGGACGCGTGGCGGCGTCTGGCGGCGAGCAGAGTGTTGAGAAGCATGCTGTCGGCGAAGGTGACCTGGGACAGGTCGATCACCGTGGTGGGCAGCGCCGCCCGGTCGGCTGCCTCGCAGGCCGCTTCGAGCTCCTCGCTGTCGTCGTGGTCCGTCTCACCGCGCACCGTGATCACGAAGACCTGTTCACGGCGGGTGGCGTGCACTTTCCTCTCGGGAGTCGCATGCATGGCGTCATCCTCACATCAGCGCGCGGCAGCAGCCCGGGCACGGGCCGGCATGCGGCGCATTCGATCACTGGTCGGTCGGCGCGAGGGTGGCCCGGTCGTCAACTCGTCGACCGGGCGAAGCGTTGACCGGCAGGGCGCGCGATGGCCGTCAGCCTCTCCGTCGGTGCAGAAACTCTCCAGTGCCCTACGGGCCGGAGGCCGACGTCGAGGGATCGGCGAGCAGCTTTTCAGCAATGGCGGAAGGGGCCTCCCCGAAGAGGAAGGCCCCTTCTGAAGGGGGGACGAGATCAGTGCTTGAAAGCGTCCTTGGCTTTCTCCCTGGCCTCCCGGGCGCCCCCTGTGTTCCTTTCCGTCTGCCCCTCGGCGGCCAGGCGGTCGTTGCCGAGGGAGCGGCCCAGAGCCTGCTTGCTCGCGCCCTTGACCTGCTCGATCTTCGCCCTGGCCTTCTCGCCGGCAGTCATGGAAAACGCCTCCTCGTATGTTCTGAGCCGCTGTTGCGGTAATCGGCTCGTGCCCCGGTCCTCCTTTCACAAACAAGGCGCATTCGGTGAATGGAGACGGGACAGCAGGGCAGACGGAGCGTCAGGAGGTTGATAACTATGGTTCCTTTGTTGCTCGTTCTCCTTCTCGCCGTCGTCCTTTTCGGTGTCGGTTTCGCCGTCAAGATCCTGTGGTGGGTGGCCCTCGCCGTTCTGGTGCTGTGGCTGCTCGGCTTCGTCATGCGCTCCACCACTGCCGGCGGTGGCCGCGGCCGCTGGTACCGATGGTGACCTGACACCCCACTCATACCTGCCTGTAGGGCCCGGCCGTCACCAACCGGGCCCTACAGGCATGCCCGACGAGCAGGCGTCCCCAGCGAACCCCGGCGAGTACGGATTCCGCGACCTTCGACCACGACAACATCCCACCGTGCACCGGGAGATTGCCATGACCGTCGCTGTCGCTGTCGCTGTCGCTGTCGCTGTCGCTGTCGCCCGGCACGCTCGCCGCCATCCTCATCTGAGCCGGCCACCCCCCATAACCACCAGCCCGAACCGCCCTCGTAGAACACGGTCTTATCGGGGGTGGATGAGGAGTAGGGCGATGTCGTCGCTGTGGGCTGCGGATTGCTGTGTGTGGGTGATGAGGTGGTCGGCGATGGTGGCCATGGTCTGGTTCTGGGTGTGTGCCAGCTGGCTGGCGAGGGTGGTGATGGCGTCCTCCAGGTCGGTGCCGGGGGCTTCGACGAGTCCGTCGGTGTACAGGGCGAGTACGGAGTCGGGCGGGAGCGCGATCTCGGTCGTGGGGTAGTCGGCTTCGGGGTCGATGCCGAGCAGAAGACCGGGCGGCAGGTGGAGGACCTCGGTCCGTCCGTCGGGGTGGCGCAGGATCGGCGGGAGGTGTCCGGCGGTGGCCAGGCAGGCGCGGTGGTGGGCGAGATCGAGGTCGACGTAGAGGCAGCTGGTGAACAGGCCGGGGTTGAGGTCGGTGAGCAGGCGGTTGGTGCGGGCGAGGACTTCGCCGGGGGGTGCGCCGGCGGTGGCCTGGACGGCGGTGCGGACCTGTCCCATGAGGGTGGCGGCCTGCACGTTGTGGCCCTGTACGTCGCCGATGGCCGCGGCGGCTCGTGTCTTGCCGAGGCGGATCAGGTCGTAGAAGTCGCCGCCGATGTCCATGCCGTGGCCGGCGGGCAGGTAGCGGGCGGCCACGTCCAGGCCGGGAATACGTGGGAGGGTCCGGGGCAGCAGGCCGGCCTGGAGGTTGTGGGCGAGTTGCTGTTTGGCGTCGTAGAGCACGGCGCGGTCCAGCGCCTGGGCGATCAGACCGGCGGTGGAGGTGAGAACGGAGCGCTCCTCGGGTGGAAAGTTCCGAGGCCGGTCGTAGGCGAGGACCAGCGAGCCGACAGGGCGTCCGGAGGTGATCAGCGGGAGGAACGCCCAGGCGGCCATGCCGTCCTGCAGGATGGCGGGGGGATAGGCCCTTTTCAGGTCGGTGAAGGAGGCGAAGAAACTGGGGACGCCGGTTGTCAGGACATGCACGGCGGGGGTGTCCGAGACCAGCGGGGCCCCGTCGAAGCGGGCCATGAGCTCGGCTGAGTAGCCGCGGTAGCCGATGATCCGCAGCCGGCCCTCTTCTGCGGCCATCAGGGCGAGGGCCTGAGCGCTGAAGGCGGGCAGGATCTGGTCGGCGACCCTTTCGGCCACATCTTGCACACCGACGGCTTCGGTGAGCGTCGCAGCGAGATGCATCAGGTGGTACAGGGCGGTGGCCCGGCCCGGTTCGGCGGCGGGCGCCGGATAGAGCAGCTGCGGTGCGGGGCCGGCATCGGGTGAGGGGGTGGGGACGATGCGCACGCTGATGCCGGAGGCGTCCGGGTAGAGGTGGAAGGACAGCCAGTGGTCCGGTGGGCGCCGGGCGGTGAAGGACGTGGGCCGGCGGCTGAGTGCCGCGGCCCGGTAGCGGTCTTCGGCGACGGGATTGTCCAGCCAGGGCCGGGCCTCCCCGGGCCGGGGGCGCCCGGTCAGGTGGCCCCGAGCATTTCCAGGGCCCGTCGGCCCACCTCACGGCCGATCGGGAGGGAGGCCGTCGCTGCGGGGGACGGGGCGTTGAGGACGTGTACCGCGTGGGCGCCCTCGTGGATCAGGAAGTCGTCCACCAGCGTCCCGTCCGCCAGCACCGCCTGCGCCCGCACCCCCGCGGGTGCCGCCACCAGGTCGTCCTCCGTCACCGCGGGCAGCAGCCTGCGCACGGCCGTGGTGAACGCCGCCTTGGACAGCGAGCGCCGCAGCTCGCCCGCCCCGTACCTCCAGTGCCGCCGGGCTATCCGCCACGAGCCCGGCCAGGCCAGCGTCCCGCCCAGCTCGCGGGGCCGCACCACGCCCCAGCCGTACCCCTCCCGGGCGAGGGCCGGCACCGCGTTGGGCCCGACGTGCACACCGCCGTCGATCCCCCGGGTCAGATGCACGCCGAGGAACGGGAAGGCCGGGTCCGGCACCGGATACACCAGGCCCCGCACCAGCTCCGGACGCGCCAGTTCGTAGTACTCGCCCCGGAAGGGGACGATC
>NZ_JBHYKH010000016.1:37928-42929 GCF_042741275.1 Streptomyces sp. NPDC058964 | reverse complement strand
GCGACCGGGCTCTCCGCGCGCCCGTCGCCGTCGTCCGAGGTGGTCCTCGCGGGCCCGCGCGTTGGGGCGCCGGCCGGCGCCCGCGTCCCGCCCGCCGACATCCGCCCGCCCGCCGACGGCGACGCGGTCCGGGTGGCCTACGGCTCCTGCCGCTGGGCCGCGCCCCCGGCCGGGGAGCGGGATCCGGCCGGCCCCGACGCCCTGGACGCCCTGGCCGCCCGGATCGCGGCCGCCCCCGGCGGCGAACGCCCCGACGTACTGCTTCTGCTGGGCGACCAGGTGTACGCCGACGAGACATCCCCGGCCACCCGCCGCTGGCTGGCCGCCCGCCGCGATCCGGACGACCCCCCGGGCAGCGAGGTCGCGGACTACGAGGAGTACACCCGGCTCTACTACGAGTCCTGGCTCGACCCCGAGGTGCGCTGGCTGCTGTCCACCGTGCCCAGTTGCATGATCTTCGACGACCACGACGTCATCGACGACTGGAACACCTCCGCCGCCTGGCTCGCCGACATGCGGGCCACCGCCTGGTGGCAGGAGCGGCTGCTGAGCGGCCTGATGTCGTACTGGGTGCACCAGCACCTGGGCAATCTGTCACCCGGCGAGCTGGCCGGCGACCCGCTGTACGCGGCGGTCCGCGAGACCCCCGACGGCACGGACGCGCTGCGCGCCTTCGCCGCCGTGGCCGACGCCGACCCCGCTTCCGTCCGCTGGAGCTACCGGCGCGACTTCGGGCGGGTGCGGCTGCTGATCGTGGACACACGCGCGGCGCGGGTGCTCGACGAGCGAAGCCGCGCGATGCTCGACCCGGCCGAAGCGGAATGGCTGCGCGAGCAGGCGCTCCGGGACCCGGGCTCGTACGACCACCTCCTCGTCGGCACCTCCCTGCCCTGGCTGCTGCCGCACCTGGTGCACGACGCCGAGGCGTGGGACGCGGCCCTGTGCCGGGGCGACCGCGGCCCGCGCTGGGCGCGCTTCGGCGAGAAGCTGCGGCGCCGGGCCGACCTGGAGCACTGGGCCGCCTTCCCGGAGTCCTTCACCGCCCTGGCCGGTCTGATCGCCGAGGCCGGTTCGGGCCCCGGAGCGCCGGCCACCGTCTGCGTGCTGTCCGGGGACGTGCACCACGCCTACGTCGCCGAACCCGCATGGCCGTCCGGCGGCCCCGACGCCCGCGTCCTGCAGCTCACCTGCTCACCCGTCCACAACTCCGTCCCCCTGTCGATACGGCTCGGCTTCCGCTTCGGCTGGAGCGCGGCGGCACGCTTCCTCGGCCGCCGCCTCGCCCGCCACGGCGGCTGCCCGGCACCCCCGGTCGACTGGCGCAGGAAGGGCGGTCCCTGGTTCGGCAACCAGCTCATGACGCTGACACTGCGCGGGCGTTCGGCACGGCTGCGGCTGGAGCGGGCGCGGCGGAACGGAACGCTGGAGACCGTGAAGGAGACCGCGATCACCGCCCCGTGAGGGCCGACCGGTCCGGAAACGGAAGCGGAACCATGGCCAAATGTTGAACTTGCAAGCACAGATTAGGTTCACCTAACCTGGGTTTCTCATTCGGTACCGCCGTCCCCCACCGACTACCGAGGGAGCACCCCCACATGTCCGGACGCCTCGACAGCGCCCAGCCCTACGTCATCGCCCTGTTCCGCATAGTCGTCGGCCTGCTCTTCGCCGTGCACGGCGCAGCCTCGCTCTTCGGCGTCCTCGGCGGCGCCGCGGGCACCGACGGCGGCACCGTCCCCGCCGGTACCTGGCCCGGTTGGTACGCGGCCGTGATCCAGCTGGTCTGCGGCGTTCTCGCGCTGCTCGGCCTCGCCACCCGCGGTGCCGCGCTGATCGCCTCGGGCTCCATGGCGTTCGCGTACTTCGACATCCACCAGAAGGCGGCCCTGTGGCCGATCCAGAACGGCGGCGAACTCGCCGTGCTGTTCTGCTGGACGTTCCTCCTGCTGGTCTTCACCGGCTCCGGCGCCTTCGGCCTGGACCGGCTCCTGGTCAGGCGCATGGCACGCGAGCGGAAGCCCGCGACGGAGCAGACCCCGGTCGCGGCCTGACCCGCACGCCCGGCGCCCTTCCCGACCGTGCGGGGAGGGCGCCGCCGTATTTCCCTCGCCTACCCGGGCCCCGACTTGACAGACTGTGCACCACACAGGAGCCCCCCGTGACCCTTCCGTCACACCTTGGGCGTACGCTGTATGGCTGTTAACGGGGGAGTAGCGGGGAGTAGTCGTGTCCGAGGGCGTGGTATCGCTGATCGCCGGGCCATGGATCTATGCCATGGTCGCCGTTTCGGTACTGCTGGACGTCTTTCTGCCCGTGCTGCCGAGCGGGGTGCTGGTGATCACGGCGGCCACGGCGGCCGCCGCCGGCGCCGGCGCGGCGGGACATGTGCCGGACATCCTGACCCTGATCGTCTCCGCGGCCACCGCCTCGCTGCTGGGCGACCTGGTGGCGTACCGCCTGGCCTGGCGCGGCGGTGAGCGCCTGGACCGCGCGATCGCCCGCTCCCGGCGTCTGACCAACGCGCAGGAACGTCTCGGCACGGCCCTCTCCCGGGGCGGCGGCGCCCTGGTGATCCTCGCGCGGTTCGCCCCGGCCGGACGGTCCGTGGTGTCCTTCTGCGCCGGTGCCGCGCACCGGCGGGCCCGCGACTTCGTGCCCTGGTCCGCGCTGGCCGGCCTCTCCTGGGCGGTCTACAGCGTCGCCCTCGGCTACTTCGGCGCCCAGTGGCTGGGTGCCACCTGGCTGGCCGCGGGCGTGTCCCTCACCGCGCTCTTCGGGGCGGGCGCCGCCGCGGCGTTCCTGATGCGACGGCCGGAGACCTCGAAGGCCTCGTGACGGACGCGGCGGGCCGCCGAGGGGGCGCGGTGTTCCCACGGTGCCCCCGAACCGCCCCTACGCCCCCGTACGAACGGCCTGACCGCGGATCTCCAGCCCCTCGAGAAGGTCGGCCGTGGCCTGTGCGACGGCCTCCACGGCCCGGTCGAACACCTCCTGGTTGTGGGCGGCGGGCGCCCGGAAACCGGACACCTTCCGCACGTACTGCAGGGCGGCGGCCCGAATCTCCTCGTCCGTGGCCTCCTCGGCCAACGCGGGCGGGCGCAGGGTCTTGATGCTCCGGCACATGTCCCCCAGTCTTACGCAATCGCGCGGGCCCTGCGAAGATCCTTCCCGAAGGCGGCCACCGGTTCCGGGGCCGACCCGACGAGAGGAACAACCGCATCATGACGAACGACCGACTCACCCTGGCCGTCCTGGGCCCCGGCGGCACCGGCGGACTCCTGGCGGGTCTGCTCGCCCGCGCCGGGCACCGTGTGATCTGTCTGTCCGGGGACGAGACCGCCCAAGCCTTGCGCACCGGCGGAATCCGCGTCCGCAGCGCCCAGTTCGGCGACTTCACCGCCCCCGTGGAGGCGGACACCGAGCTCCGCGAGCCCGTCGACGCCTGTCTGATCACGGTCAAGCACACCGCGCTCGACGCGGCGCTCACCCGGGTCCCGCCCGGCGCGCTCGGCGACGCCCTCCTCGTGCCGCTGCTGAACGGCGTGGAGCACCCGGCGTTCCTGCGCGCCCGCTACCGCGCCGACCGGGTGGCCCCCGCCGTCGTCCGCGTCGAGTCGACCCGGACGGCACCCGGACTGATCGAGCACGGCAGCCCGTTCACCGAGATCGACCTGACCGGCGATCCGGTGCCCCGCCCGCGTCTCGACGCGCTGGCGGCGGTCCTCGGCGCCGCCGGCCCGGTCACCCGGGTGTGCGGGGACGAGACGTCGGCCCTGTGGGCCAAGATGTCGTTCCTCGCCCCGTTCGCCCTGCTGACCACCCGCCACGGCGTTCCCCTCGGTGACGTACGCACCTGCCATCGCGAGGAGTTGGTCGCCCTGGTCGCGGAGACCGCGGCCGTCGGCGCCGCCTGCGGCGCCCCCGTGGACCCGGCCGGGGCGCTCGCCCGGTACGACGCCTTCCCGCCCGGCACCAAGTCGTCGATGCAGCGCGACGCGGAGGCCGGCCGCCCGCTCGAACTCGACGCCATCGGGGGCGCGTTGCTGCGCGCGGCCGAACGCCACGGAGTGTCCGTACCGGTGACGGAGCGCCTGGTACGGGAGTTGCGGGCGGCCGGTCACTGACGCCGGGGCCGCGGGGCCCCGCCGGTCAACGCGTCAGCGGTCACGGCGCCGGCACCAGGGGCCCGGCCGCGAGCGCGCCCGCCGTGACCGGCATCCCGGGGTTGCGGCGGGCCGGCTCGGCGTGGCCCCAGCCTCGTGGTCCCGCTCGTCGGCCACCCGGAGCGACCAGGGAATCGAACTACTGACCGATCGCGTGACGGAGGCCCGTGCCCTCGATGCCGAGATTCACCGCCCGTCCGGGCGCCGACCAGCGCGGACTCCCCCGCGAAACGCCGGGTTCGCCCGCCGCCGGGGCAGAGCTCCCCACAGAGCGAGAACCCGTTCGCATGAACCTCCTGAACGAACTCGCCTCCCAAAATCGAACAGGCGTAGCATTGCCGCGTGGCTACGACCCATGAGTTTCCGAGTGACCTCCTCGCCGGTCAGGAGGAGCTGCACCAGGTCCGGTCCGAGCTGTCGGCCCTGCTGAAGCGGCTCCCCTGGTCGGTCCAGCCGCTGGACGGGTTCAGCGACGACAGCGGCTGGCGGATGGTGGAGCGCCCCGCCTCCCCCGGCTGGACGTCCGACGAACAGGCCGAGGTGGAGAAGCTGCGGCAGCGGGAGCACGAGCTCGCGGTGTTCGTGAGCGGTCACCGCTTCTGGGCCGAGGTCGCGGCGGCGGAGCGCGTGGACGCCCGTATGAAGCTGAAGCACGCCCACGAGGACCTGGACCGGGACGGGGACGGCTGAGGCGAGGACGAGCGGACGGGAGGCCCCGGAACGAGAAGAGCCCCCCCCGCCCCCCCCCGGGGGGGGGTGGAGGGGTTGGGGCGGGCGGGTTTGTTACCCCCCCAAACACAAATTTATGGCAGGGCGCAACACCCAAGCAAACCAACCA
>NZ_JBHYKH010000016.1:37175-37918 GCF_042741275.1 Streptomyces sp. NPDC058964 | reverse complement strand
GCCTCGGGGGGGGGGGGGGGGTGGGGGGGGGCGGGGTGGGGGCGGCGGGCCCCCCCCCCACCCACACCCCGCGCGCCGTCACCGGCCGGGGTCTTCTTCCTGGAGTGGGCGCGGACGGTTTCGAACCGCCGACATCCTGCTTGTAAGGCAGGCGCTCTACCCCTGAGCTACGCACCCAGGACGAGTCGACAGCCTACATTGCCGGGGGCACTGTCCCGCAAACCCGTATCGGGGGTTGTCCCCACCCCGGATACGGGAGCTCGCCGGATCGGCTCCCGGGCCGCCGGTTCCTACCGTCGGGGAATGACCTCAGGAGCCCGCACCACACCCGCCAGGACCTCACCCGCCCGAACCGCTCCCGTCCGTGCGACCGCCACCCTGGGCGCCGTCGCGCTGCTCACCGCCGTGCTCTCCGCCTGCGGGGCCTCCGCCGGGGACGACCGGCATCCCGGCCACCGCTCCTTCGCCCTGCACGGGCACACGCTCACCGTCGACTCCGACGACTCGGCGCTGGAACTCGTCGCCGCGGGCTCGGACAAGGCGGGCACGGTCGAGGTCACCCGGTGGTTCCGCGGCTCGGTCGTCGTGGGCAGCGACCCGAAGGTGTCCTGGTCGATGAAGGGCGACCGGCTGGTGCTGAGGGTCAGGTGCTCCGGGTTCGTCGCCGACTGCTGGCGGGGGCCGCCCCCCCCCGGGTGCGCGGGGCGACACGGGACCGGTGTGGGGGGGGTGGCGCGGGGCGC
>NZ_JBHYKH010000016.1:10074-37165 GCF_042741275.1 Streptomyces sp. NPDC058964 | reverse complement strand
TCGACGGCGCCCCCCCATAGTCCGGGGGGGGGGGCGGTGGGGTGGGGGGGGCGGGCGGGAAGCGCCACCCCGCCCCCACCCCCCCACGCCCCCCCACGACGGGTCCGTGCACGTCACCGACTCCACCGGCCCCCTGGAGGTGGGCACCGACGACGGCTCCGTACGCGCCGACGTCTCCTCGCCCCGGGTGCGGGTGACCTCCCACGACGGCTCGGTCCACCTCGAACTCGGCGCCGTACCGGACCTGGTGGAGTCCCGCACCGACGACGGCTCGGTCACGATCGGACTGCCCAGGGCCACCTACCGGGTGACGACGCGGACCGCCGACGGCGGGGTGGACGTCTCCGTCCCCCGGAGCGACTCCAGCGCCCATGTCGTCTCCGCCCGCACCGCCGACGGGAAAGTCACGGTGCGAACCGCGAACTGACCGGCTCGTGTGTTCGTCTTCAACGGGTGGGAGAATGACACCACCCAGGGCGAATCACAGCACGGGAGAGGGATGTGACGGCGAAACCGGCGACACCCGAGCAGCCGCAATCGCCGTCCGCACGGCCCCGGCGCGACCGCACGACCCTCCGTGACACCCTCGCCCTGATGAGCCTGCCCGTGCTCGTCGCGCTCGCGCTGCCCGGCGCGTTCGCCGGCGGCGGCACCCGCCGCTGGTTCGGCGGGCGGTCGGAGAGCCAGCGGGCCGAGGCACAGGCCGCGAAGGACGCCGCCGCGGCCGCGTTCTACGAGCTCGACACCGCCCAGCGCGACCTGCGGATCTCGATCGAGACCATCACGGCCGTCGACGACAGTCCGGCGGCCCGGCGCGCGGTCTGCGACTTCGAGGCGCTGGGCCGCCGTATCGACGAGGTCAGCAATCGCTACATCGAGGCGATCGACGCGTACGACCTCGACCGGGACGACCTCGAGGCCTCGGTCGCCTCACGCGCGCGCGGCGAGCTGACCTCGGCCAGGGACGAGCTGATCCGCGTGAAGCAGGAACTGGACCGCTTCGGCAGCGGTCTCGGGTCGCTGCTGGGCAAGGCGGAGACCCAGCTGGCCCGGCTCGCGCCCGCTGTGGAGCGGGCCCGGCAGGCGCTGCTCGCCGCGTCCAACGCCCTGGACGCCGTGCGGGGCGCGGGGCTGCGGGCGGACGACCTCGCGGCCCGGCTGGCCGCCCTCTCCCCCGAGCTGACCAAGCTGAACCAGGGGGCCGGGCAGCACGGGGTGCCACAGACGCTGGAGCGGGCCGAGCGGGTCCAGCGGGAGGCCGAGGCGGTCCGCGCGGAGGCCGCACGGCTGCCCGAGAAGGCCGCCGAGATCGACCACCGGCTCGTGTCGCTGCGTACCCGGGCCCAGGCCCTGACCACCCGCGCCGGGAACGTCGACCCCGTGCTGAGCGAGCTGCGGCGCAGGTTCGCGGCGGCCTGCTGGCAGGACCTCCAGCAGGTGCCCGGGCAGGCCGCGGAGAACGTCCGGCAGGCCGAGCTGAAGCTGAACGAGGCGCAGGCCGCCCGGGACGCCCAGCGCTGGCCGGACGCCACCTCGCTCCTGTCGACCGTGCGGGCGCTGCTGAACACCACCGACGAGGCCGTGTCGGCCGCCGGTGACCGGCTGACGCGGCTCAACGCCGTCCAGAAGGACCCGCAGCAGGAGATCGACCGGACCCGGTTCGCGATCCGGGACGCCCAGCGGCTGGCCATGACGGGCCGCACGACGCCCGACCCCCGGCACGCCCGGCCGCTCGACGACGCCGTGGGCCGTCTGGACCGGGCGGTCGCCACGCTGGAGGGCCGTCACCCGGACTACTGGCACTTCCTGACGGAGACGGAAGCCGTGCGGCAGACGGTGGCACGGGTGGTGGCGCAGATCCGCGAGGAACGCGGCGGCGCCCACTGAGCCGTTTGCCGCCGGGGCGTCGCGGGCGGATATTGGGACGTACGTGTGACCTCCGCTAACAAGCGAAGGAGGCGGACATGGCCACGCACTCAGTGCAGCAGCATCAGACGCGGCGGCGGATCCGGCTCGACGACCACCTTCCCGTCGACCACCGGCTGAACAGGGTCTACCGGATCGGGGCGGGGCTCATGGGCGCGTTCCTGGTCGTCTTCGGCATCCTCGGCGTGATCCGCCACATCGGCTTCTTCGACACCGGCGGGAACTCCGTCGTCGGACTGAACACCAACGGAACGCTCAGCATCCTGTCGATCTGCATCGGACTGCTGCTGTTCGCGGGCATGGTGATCGGCGGGAACTTCGCGTCCACGCTGAACATGGCCCTCGGGATCCTGTTCCTGCTGAGCGGGTTCCTGAACCTCGCCCTGCTCGACACGGACTACAACTTCCTGGCCTTCAGGATCCAGAACGTGTTGTTCAGCTTCGTTGTCGGCATCCTGCTGATGGTGTTCGGGATGTACGGCAGGGTGGGTTCCACCCTGCCGCACGACAACCCGTACTGGCGGGCCCGCCACCCCGACGCCGGGGCCCCGGAGCGGCTGGACCGGCAGGATCAGGTGCGGTAGGCGTAGAACGCGGCGTTCGGGTACGACGCGACGAGGCTCGCCACCGACCGGTTGTAGGTGTTGGTGGAGTGGTACGACACGTACGGCACGCCCTGCGGGCTGCGGTAGGTGACGATCATGGAGTGGTCCTTGGACCCGTCCTTGTTGAAGTCCATCTGCAGCACGTCGCCCAGGTCCAGCTGGTAGACGTTGGCGAGGCTGGTGACCCGCTTGGAGGACAGGGCGAACCAGGAGAACTCGTTGACGCCGACGAACGAGTCCGACTGGATCTCGGAGTTGCCGAACCACTTGTGGAAGTCGTACGTGTAGCCGGGTACGTGCTTCCAGCCGCCCGCCTTCAGGGACTGGCTGACGAAGTTGGTGCAGTCGCCGCCCGCTCCCTGCCCGTTGTAGTCCGGGTAGTCCGGGTTGTAGTTGTTCCAGTACTTGGCCGCGTACGTGACCATGGCCTTGTAGTCGTACGTGCCACCCGTGAGCTTCTTCGGGTTGGCCGGCGCGGGCCAGGTGGTCGACGCGCGGGCCGCCGCCGGCGGGCCGGCGTCGGCGGGGCTGGCCTTGACGGCGACGGTCGGCTGCTTGGCCACCTGGTTCACCGCGAGGTAGCCGTTGTCCGTGTCACGGACGTCGGTCAGCTGCCAGTTGCCGTGCCGGTCGGCCCTGAAGGTCAGTTCGTGGTGGGCCTGGAAGCCGGTGGTCTTCGGCTCCTTGCCCTTGACCTTCTCGTACGTCAGCGTCGTGTTCTCGGTGACGTCGGCCTTGGCGGTGCGGCCGGTCACGCGCGTCGCGTCCAGCGTCACGCGGGTGCTGCCGGCGCTGTACTTCTCGCCCAGCTCGGCGAGGCGGGACTGCCGGCCGCGCAGCTGGGTCAGCGCGGAGCGCTCCGCATGCGTCTGGGTGTCGGACAGCTTCACGTCGCCGGAGAAACCGGACGTGGTCCGCTTCGTGGAGCCCCCGTCCACCAGGGCTTCCGTGCGGTCCGTGAAGACCGCGTCGGCCAGCTTCTGGAAGGTCGCCTTGGTCGCGGCGTCCACGGTCGGATCGTCGACGACCGCCGCGCCCGCGCTCCAGTTGGGCACCAGGGCCACTCCGGCGACGACGGAGGCGGCGGCCACCGAGACTATTCCGGCGCGGCGCCCCTTACGGCTCAATCTTCTAGATTTCAATGATGTTCCCCTCTACACCGGTAGACCTACCGGGAGACGCATCTTCGCACGCCATGTGCGACGGTTGTGAAGGGGGTTACACAAGTGGAATCAGCGGTCCACGTAGGTCACTTGACCACCGAGGACCAGTCGGGTGACTGCGCCGGGTCCAGGCTGCGCAGATTCGCCAGCGTCTCCGGCTTCTGCACGTCCATCCAGTCGGCCAACTCCTTGAAGGAGACGCACTTGACGCCCTTCTTCGTGCACACGTTCTTCACGACCTGGTCGATGGCCTTCATGTAGATGCCGCCGTTCCAGTCCTCGAAGTGGTTGCCGATGAACAGCGGTGCGCGGCTGCCGTAGTAGACGCGGTTGAAGCCGGCCATGTAGGAGTCGACCGTCTGCTGCCCCCACTGCGGGTACATCGACGGGTTGCCGTGGACCTCGCCGTCCGACTGGTTGTAGAGGAAGTTGAAGTCCATGGACAGGGCCTGGATCTTGTCCCCGTACGGGAGCAGCTGAAGCGGGAAGTCCCAGATGCCGTTCTTCTTCTTCGGCCATATCTGGAAGTCGCCCGTGGAACTGGCGTCATAGCGCCAGCCGTAGCTCTTGATGGCCTTCAGCAGGTTCGGCTGGCCCTCCAGGCAGGGGGCGCGGCCGCCGGTGACCTCCTTCTTGAAGTCGAAGGGCAGGGCCGGGATGTCCTTGTAGCCGGTGTTGGTCTTCCAGTTCTCCACGAGGGAGAAGAACTGGTCGATCTCCTGCTTCCAGTCGTCGACGCTCCAGTCCTTGCCGCTGCCCTTGGTCTCGCAGAAGTGGCCGTTGAAGTGGGTGCCGATGTCGTTGCCCTCGTTGTACGCCAGGCGGAGCTGTTCCAGCGTGGTGCGGATGTGCTCGTCGGTGGGGTAGTCGATGGCCGCTGCGCCGGGCTTGTGCTGCGGCGGGTGGTACAGGTCCTTCTTGGCCTTGGGCAGCAGGTAGATGCCGGTGAGGAAGAACGTCATGTGCGCGTCGTACTGCTTGGCGAGCTCCCGGTAGTGGGAGAAGAGTTTGTCGTCGCCCTCGAGCGCGCCGTCCCAGGAGAAGACGACGAACTGGGGCGGCTTCTCACCGGGTTTGAGCGGTACGGCCTTCAACGTGCCTTTCTGGGGACCCGTGTAGGAGGTCGAGCCGTCTCCGAGGATCTTCGTCTTGCCGTCCCACTTCGGCTCCGCGCCGGCCTTCCCCGACGCCCGCTTGCCCTCGCCCTTGGCCGAGGCGGCCGGAGTCGTGCTGTCCTGCCGGGTCAGCACCAGGAAGCCAGCCACCAGTGAGGCCACCACGAGGAAAGCGGCCAGGCTCATGACTTCCGCGCGGGTGGCCCGGCGGGGTGTTCGGCGGACACGGTCCCGGCGGCGACGGCCGGTCGGCTGCTTCCTGTTCATGCGCGGCTCATTCTGCGAGGGAGGCGGGGGTGGTGCGGCCACCGAGGTCAAGTTCGGCACTCGGGGTCAACCGAGTCCCATGGCCTTCGCCCATATGACGTACGGAACACCGTCTCTGGTTGTACCGGCCAGACCTTTGAGTGGAAGTGGTTCCAGGCTCTTGGCCAGATCCATGCGGTAGACGACGACCGCGGTGGACACGGAATCGGCCGTCCCCGCGTACCAGGCGGCGGTGTCGTCCTGAGTGGTGCCGGCCTTCCCGCCCGCGGCCGTCGCGGCGCCGGTCCGCCCGGCCGCGGGCACGGCCGCGGCGGCCTCGGGGTGGGCGGTGAGCAGCGAGTCCGTCAGCGCCTGGGAGACCTCCTCCGCCACCTGGGCACCGACCGCCCGGCGCGAGGCCGGGACGTCCATCCGGACCTGCGCACCGTTGCGGGTGATGCGGCGCACCGAGTACGGCTCGGTGTGCTTCCCCGCGGCGGCGAAGGTGGCGTACCCGCTGGCCATCCGGATCGCGCTCGGCGTGGAGCTGCCCAGGGACAGGGCGGGCACCTGCGGCCCCATGCTGGAGGAGAGCAGGCCGGCCGCCTCCGCGGTCGCGCGCACCTTGGCCAGGCCGGTGTCCATGCCGAGTTGCATGAACGGGGTGTTCACGGACTGGCTGAGCGCCCTGCCCAGCGCGATCTGCCCGTAGGACCGCCCGCCGTCGTTGTGGGCGGCGACCTTCTTGCCGCTGCGGTCCCAGTACGGCCCCTCGGGCGTGGTGACGGGGACGCCGTCGTCGCCGTTGTAGAGGCTCTGCGGGGTCACCTGCGCCACGGGCCCGGTGCGGGTCTTGTGGACACCGTGTTCCAGGCCGGCGGCGTAGACGAACGGCAGGAACGCCGAGCCGGCCTTGACGGTGGCCGCGTTGGATTCGTTGAAGCCCTGCTTACGGTGGTCGGGGCCGCCGTACACGGCCAGGATCCGCCCGTCGGTGGCCACCGAGGCGGCACCGTAGTGCGCGGTCTTCACGCCCTTGGGGTCGTCCTGCTCCGCCTGCTTGCGGGCCTTGGCCACCGCGTCGGTGAGCTCGGTCTCCCGTGTGCGGTCGAAGGTCGTGTAGATCTGGTAGCCCCCGAGGTCGAACTCCTTGTCCGAGATGTGTCCGGCCTTCTTGGCGTACTGCTGGGCCAGCTCCACCAGGTAGTCGCTCTGCTTGCCCGTGTCGTAGACCCGGGCCGACTTGAGCGGCTCGGGGAACGTCCTGTACTTGGCCCGCTCCGACGGCGACAGCTTGCCGATCTTGACCATCCGGTCGAGGATCCAGGACCAGCGCTCCACCGCCCGCTTGTGGTTGGCCTGGCTGAGGGTGGGGTCGTACAGTCCGGCGCCCTTCAGCAGAGAGGCGAGCATGGCGGCCTCGCTCGCGTTGAGCTTGCTGACGTCCTTGCCGTAGTAGGCCTGTGCCGCGCGCTGGATGCCGTACGTCCCGCGGCCGAACCAGCTGGTGTTGAGATAGCCCTCCAGGATGTCGTCCTTGCTCATCTTGTTGTCGAGCTTGAGGGCGATCATCGCCTCGGTGAACTTGCGGCTGACCGTCTGGTTCTGGGTCAGATAGACGTTCTTGACGTACTGCTGGGTGATGGTGGAGCCGCCCTCGGTGTCCCCTTCGCCGACCGTCCGCCACAGCGCGCGGGTGATGCCCTTGAAGGAGATGCCCGGGTCGGAGTAGAAGCTCTCGTTCTCCGCCGCCAGCACCGCCCAGCGCACGTCCTCGGGTATGTCCTTGAGCGGCATGTTCTGCCGTTGCACCCAGCCGGTCCGGGCCATCGGCGTGCCGTCCGACCAGAAGTACACGTTGTCCTGCTGCGTGGCATACGTGTTGAGGTTGGTCGGTATGTCCGTGGCGGCGTAGGCGACGACCAGGAAGAGACCGAGCATGCCGAAGGACGTCAGCCAGGCGCCCACCCACTGGCGCCAGGAGGGCACCCAGCGGCGCCAGCCGGTGCGACCGGGGCGCGGGTAGAGGGGTTTGAGGCGGCGGGCGTACGGGGCGAGCGGGGCGAGCCGGGGGCCCACGGCGGCGCGGAGGCCGGCCAGGGCTCCGGTGGCGCGTTCGCGCGGGGAGGGGCGGGCACTGCGGCGGCGGTCGGCGCGGCCGCCGGTGGCGGGGGGGTCCGGCGGCGGAGGCACCCGCAGTTGCATCGTGGCGTCAGCCCGCAGGGCGTCCACCTTGAGATGCAGGGTCTCGTCCGATCTCAGCGGCTCCCGGGACGCCGGCCGGACCTGGTCGTCGCCCTCCGGGTCGTCAGCCCGCTGCCATGAGTCCGTCACGACTGCGTCTCCCCTCGCATTCGGTCTTGCTCGCGCGGGTTGAGACACAGTGGGTGGACACCGCCGCGGCCGGCGCGGCGCTATGAGCCCCCTCTTCCCCCGGTCTTACGGCTCCTCGCGGCCCGCTTAAATTATCAGCGATCTTTTCAAAATCTCCGCACAAGTATCGGACAGATGCGAACACTCAGAGATTTTGAGGTGCAGTGATTACCGTCACGCCGGTTAACCTGTGCGTATGCCTCGCTATGAGTACCGCTGCCGGACCTGCGGCGACACCTTCGAACTGAGCCGTCCCATGGCACAGTCCTCCGACTCCGCCGCCTGCCCCGCGGGACACGACGACACGGTGAAGCTGCTGTCGACAGTAGCCGTCGCCGGTTCGGCGTCCGCACCGGCCCCCTCTCCCCGCGCGGGCGGAGGCGGCGGCGGATGCTGCGGCGGGGGCTGCTGCGGCTGACCCCGCCGCCCCGGGAGCCGGTCAGGACGGCCGCCGCACCGTCCGCAGGAACTCCCGCAGGATCCGCTCCCCGGCCAGCACGCCCCGCTCCGGCAGCGCACCGATCGCCGGTGCCGTCCAGTCGGAGTCGGCCAGTTCGCCGTGCCCCGGGCGCCAGCCCCGGTCGGCCGCGAGCAGCAGATCGGCGTCGAGGAGCGAGTCGCCGGCCGCCAGGGTGAGCTCGGCTCCGGCACGGCGGGCGACCTCACGGACGGCCGCGCTCTTGGTGAGCGGCTTCGGCACGGCGTAGATCTTGCGGCCCTGCAGGGACACCGTCCAGCCCCGGTTCTCCGCCCACACCGCGAGCTCCTTCACCCACTCCTCGGGCAGCAGTTCGCGCTCGACGACCAGATAGACGAAGAGGTCCTCGGCGACACGGTGCTTGCGCACCCAGGACGGGTCGGCGGTCTCCTCCAGATGCGCGCGCACCTCGTCCAGCGGCGCGCACTCGTCGGCCAGCCGATCCAGCACCCTCGCGTGCCAGTCGGGGTCCGAGACACCGTCCACCAGCAGATGTCCGCCGTTGGCACAGATCGCGTACTTCGGTGGCGGGCCCGGCAGGTTGATGCGCAGGTACTGCTTGCGGGTGCGGGTGGTCGTCGGCACGAACACGGCCGCGTCACCGAGATCGGTCAGGAGCCCGGCCGCCGTCTCCGTCATGAAGGACAGCGGCCTGCTCTCGTGCACCTCCACGCACAGCAGCCGGGGTGCCCGCGCGTCCGGCATGGTCAGTGCCAGCGCCGCCGAGGAGTAGATCAGCGTACGGTCGAGGTCGCTCGCCACCAGCACCGGCATCAGACCGTCACCGCCTTGCCGTCGGCGCCCGTCGCCCCGCGCGTGTACCGGGGGTGGATCAATCCCACGCAGGTGTAAGGCAGCTCGCCGACCTCCTCGACCGGTACGCCTCTCTGCTCGGCCAGCAGGCGCACATGGGTGAGGTCGGCGCCCGCGCCGGCGCGGGCGAGGATCTTCCACGGGACCCGGCGCAGCAGCACCCGGGTCGTCTCGCCGACGCCGGGCTTGACGAGGTTGACGTCGTGGATGCCGTACTCCTCGCTGATCCGCTCGACGGCGGCCCAGCCCTCCCAGGTGGGGCTGCGGTCGGCGGCGAGGAGCTCCTTGACCGCCGTGCCCACGGCGTCGGCGACCTCGGGGAAGCGGGCGGAGACGGCGTCCAGGAAGGCCACCGACACGTCCGCGCCGGCGAGTTCGCGGTAGAACTTGGCGCCGTGGAAGTCGTTCGTGCCGACCAGGTCCGAGCGCAGGACGGTGCGCGATATCAGTCCGGAGACCGTCGAGTTGAGGCAGGCCGACGGGATCAGGAAGTCCTCGCGGGTGCCGTACGTCCGCACGCAGGAGCCCGGGTCGGCGAGCACCGCGATCTCCGGGTCGAAGCCGGTGATCCCGTCGCTCTCCTCGAACTCCTTCAGCGCGTCGGCGAGTTCGCGGGTGATGGCGCCCTTGCCGGTCCATCCGTCGACGAAGACGACGTCCCGCGGGTCGTGGTGCGCGGCCAGCCAGCGCAGCGCGTTGGCGTCGATGCCGCGCCCGCGCACGATCGAGACGGCGTAGTGCGGCAGGTCGAGTCCGTGCCGGTACTGGGCCCAGCGGCGCATCAGCACGCCGACCGGGGTGCCCGCACGGGCCAGGGAGACCAGCACCGGGCGGGGCGACCGCTCGGCGATCACCGTCTCGGTGACCACGCCGACGGCCTGGGCGAGGCGCTCGGCCGAGGCGTCGA
Source organism: Streptomyces sp. NPDC058964 (assembly GCF_042741275.1). NCBI lineage: Bacteria > Bacillati > Actinomycetota > Actinomycetes > Kitasatosporales > Streptomycetaceae > Streptomyces > Streptomyces sp. NPDC058964. Next base: position 27,539 of record NZ_JBHYKH010000016.1, on the reverse strand, counting down.
GCGCCTCGCGGAACACCTCCTGGTACTGCTCGCTCGGCTGGTACTCCACCGGCAGCGACTCGGCGTAGTGCGCGCCGCCGCTCTGGATGGCCTCCTCGCGCTCCTCGGTCGGCGCCTCCAGCGTCACGTCCGAGAGGTCCTGCAGCAGCCAGCCGACCTCGTCGGGCGGATACGAGGAGAAGGCGGGACCGCGGAGGGGCTCGGGCAGCATGGCGGATCTTTCGTCGGAGGAGACGGCGACGTACAGGGGCTCGGGCACGTACGACGGTACGACGGCGAGCAGGACGTGCGGCGCATGCGCGGCCAATTGGGCCAGCAGGCCGCCGGGAGCGTGCAGTTCGGGCGTGTCGGCGGCCGAGTCGACGACCGCGACGACGGCGTCGAAGCCGGCGCCCGCGACGTTGTAGGCGTAGCGCTCGCCGGGGCCGTCGGCCGGGTCGTCGTGGGCGGGGAAGACCAGTCGGCTGCGTATCGCGTAGCCGGGGTCGTCGACGGCGAGGACGGGTGAGCGGGTGGTGGTGGAGAAGCGCACCTCGGCGGGCACGACCTGCTCCAGCTCCCGGGCCAGCCGCAGCGGCGCGTACATCAGCTCCTCGAAGCCGAGGACGAGGACGCGGCGCGCGGCGCCGGGTATCGTCTCGGCGACCCGCGCGGCCATGGCGGGCAGGGCGCTCTCCAGGCGGGCGCGGTGCGCGGGCGTGAAGCCGTGCCGGCCGCCGTCCGGCAGGCCCCGGGGCCACCGGAGCTCGACGCGGGCGATCCGGCCGGTGTCCGCCGGCTGTGCGGGCGTCTCCCGGGACTCGTACCGGGCGACCAGCTCCTGCCCCTTCTCCAGCACCCCCTCGGGAAGCCGTACGGTCCCCGAGGCGGCGGCTACCAGGTCCACCCGGGCGCCGATCTCGCGGGCGAAGCCCTCCAGACGTCCCGCGTCGGCGGGTGAGCGCATGTCGACGAGGGCGACCACGACGTATCGTTTCCGCGGGTAACGCTCGTGCAGGTCGCGGATGGTGTTCAGGACCGTGTTGCCGGTGGAGAACTCGTCGTCGACGAGGACCAGCGGGCCGTCGCCGACCAGCAGGGCCGGGTCCTCCGGCAGCAGCAGGTGCGAGGTGGCGTGCGAGTGCGACTCCTCGAAGCCGCCCGCCGGGGCGACCCCGGCGACCGGGCGCCGGGTGGAGTGCAGATAGGGGGCGAGGCCCAGCCCGTCGGCCACCGCGTGGCCGAGGCCGGTGGCCGTCTCCGCGTAGCCGAGGACGACCGCCGCGGCCGCCTCCTCGTCGCCGAGCAGTTCGCGCACCCTGCGGCCCAGTGCGAACCCGTGCCCGTACACCACGCCCGGCGACTGCGGCACGTGCTTGCCCAGCACGTTGGAGACGAGCAGGTGCGCCCGCTTGGGGTTGCGCCGCAGCGCGAGCCCGAGCAGGCCCGTCAGCGTGTCGTCGCCCGTCAGTCCGACCCCGAGCCGCTCGGCGACCCAGGTGCCGGACCAGACCCCGTTGTTCACTGCCTTGTTCATGCGTTCCTTGTGTCGGTCGGTGGTCAGCCGGGGATCCCGGCGGCGAGCAGCTCCACGAAGCCGACGTCCTCGTTGGCGACACCGAACACCTCGGCGCGCAGCATGGTCCGCTCGGCCCAGGCGCGGTGCGGCTTCACCTCATTCATCTTGTTCGTGTACGCCGACCTGAGTACACCCCCACCGCCGCGTTCCGGCCGCAGGATGTCCTGGGCGTCACTGAACTCTTCGTGACTCACCACTGACAGCGCGTGCACCGGCAGGACGTGCGAGGGGTGGATGCAGGTCTTGCCGAGCAGTCCGTTGGCCTGGTCCAGGGAGATCTCCCTCAGCAGCCCGTCCATCGCGTGCTCGATCAGTCTCTCGCGCAGCTCCACGGCCTGCCCCTCCAGGAAGGGGCTGTGCCGCAGCATCGGCTTGAACATGCGCTCGGGGACCCTGAAGTACTCCCAGACCGGGCCGGTCACCGTGAAGCCGGTGCCGTCGGCCCGCCCCAGCATGTTCACCACGTCGGCGATCACGGAGGCGATGATCTGGACGTCGTACGCCGTCATGTCCGGGGCCCGGCGCAGGCCGTACGAGGAGCAGAAGTCCGTGACGCCGAGGCGCAGTGCCAGCACCCGGTCGCGGTACTTGTCGACCGCGCGGGCGATGCCCTCCAGGGCCTCCACGCGCGTCTCCCGGTACATCAGCTCGGGCGTCTCCAGCACCGGCATCCCGAACAGCCGCCGCCCGCTCGCCGTCTCCGCGGTGGCCAGGGCCTCCAGGAAGGGGATGCCGCGCTCCTCGGTGAACTTCGGGAACACGAATCCGGACAGCAGCCGGACGGTCGGGCCGAGGCGCCGCACGAGGTCGGGGATCTGTTCGGGGAAACGGACCCGGATGAAGAGCAGGGGCAGGCCCACGTCCCCCCGCGCGTCGAGGTCGGCGAACTGGTGTACGAGGTTGCGCTCGCCCTCCAGGACGTCCTCGTCCCCGATCGAGTCCTCCAGGCACAGCACCATGGAGACCACGCCGTTCGCGGCCTGCTTGACGATGTCCTCGGCCAGCCGCGGCCGGATGGCCGGGCTGTACAGCGTGGCGCCCAGGGCCGCGGAGAGCAGCCGGGCCGGGGAGTCGGCGGTGAACTCGCACGGCTCCTGATGGAAGAGACGCTGCCGCACCTCAGGGGCGATGTGCCCGAAATGACGCATAAAACTCCCCCGTGGCGCAAGGTAAGCGTGTGGAATCGATGACAGGTGGCCGGTAATAGTACGTATGGATCCATGTCGGGGGTTCCCGCCGGGCATGAATTTCAGGTAACGCCGGCAAGCACAACCCTCTCGGTTGTGGGTACCCCGCATTGTCGTGACCAGGACCGAGAAGGCAGGATGACCGCATGACGCACGCGATGCTGAAGGGGTCGAACGTCCCGCTCGAAGCCACGACGGTGCGCGCCGTGCTGCGCTGGACGCCCGGGCAGGGGGTCCCGGATGTCGACGCCTCGGCGCTGCTCCTCGGCCCCGACGGTCGTGTGCGCTCCGACGAGGACTTCGTCTTCTACAACCAGCCCCGGCACCCCTCCGGGAAGGTGTGGCGGCTCGGCAAGAAGCGTATCGCCGAGGGCCTGACCGACACGATCCAGACAGAACTCTCCGGTGTCGAGACCGGTGTCGGCCGTATTCTGCTGGTCGCTTCGGCGGACGGCATCGCCTTCGAGCACGTACAGGCCCTGCGCATCCTGCTGTACGACGCGACGATCACCGACGGTGAGCCGCTGGCCCACTTCGACATCAAGCCGGAGACGGGCGCGGAGACCGCCCTGATCTGCGGCGAGCTGTACCGGCGCGGCGAGGGCTGGAAGTTCCGCGCCCTGGGCGAGGGCTACTCGAACGGCCTGAAGGGCCTGGCGACCGACTTCGGCATCTCGGTGGACGAGTCCGAGGGCGCCGACGAGCCGCCCCAGTCCCTGCCCCTGCCGCCGGAGCAGCCGACGGCGGTGCCCACGCAGCCGGCGTACGGCTATCCGCAGCCCCAGACGACGGCGGCCCAGACCGCGGCGGCCCAGGCCCAGCCGGCCTACGGCTATCCGCAGACCACGAGCCGGCCCGCGTACGGCTACCCTCCGGCACCGGCCGCGGCGGCCACCTCGGCGCAGTCAGGCTACGGCTACCCGCCCCCGGTGACGACGGTCCCGAACCCGGACTTCCGGCTGCCCCCGCAGGGCCCCCAGTTCATCGGCCGCTGACCGTCACTCCACCTTGGTCTTGTAGCCCCGGCCCCACTGCAGTCCCCAGCCGTACAGCCGGTCCAGCTCGCCCTGGAACCCGTAGACGAACTTCACCTCACGGCGGACGACCAGTTCGCCCTTGACGTTCTCGATCATCACGACGGCGCAGGAGCGGGCCTGCGGGTGACGTTCGTCGAGGCCGATCTCGATGCGGGGACCGTTGCTGGGGTAGAGCGTGACGATGGCGTGGGTGCGGTCGAAGGCCGGGGTCTGGTCGTATATGTAGACGAAGACCAGCAGCCGCTTGATCTCCTCGCGGTGGTCGAGGTTGACGTAGATCGTCTCACCGGACGCCGAACCGAACCGGTCGTCGCCGCTGAGTTTGACGTACGGCGGCGAATTGACGTCCCCGAGGTAGTTGCCGAGCGGCTGGACGACTCCCTTGGTGCCGTCCATGAGCTCGTACAGGCACCCCAGGTCGAGGTCGACGTTGACCATGCTCTGGCCGTGCCCGAGCACCTCCGCCGGCTTGAGCGCCTTGAAGGGGTGCCGGAACAGACTGGTGCGCTGGTCACCGCCGATGTCGGAGGTCCGCATCCGCCAGGTCAGATTGATGCGCAGGTGCCCGGTGGCCGCGTCCTGCTTGGTCAGGGACACCTGCTGGTGCCGTTTGGTGAGCTGGATGGAGTTGGTCGCGGCGCTGCCCGAATCGAAGTCGGCAGCGCGTCCGCCCAGCAGCCCGTCGAAGAAGCCCATCCCCACCCCCATGTACGTGACCCACGTACCCCAGACACCAAAACCCCCGGGCCGCCCCCCCCCCCCCCCCCCCCCTCACCCCCCCCCACCCACCCCGACCCACCACCCCCGGGGGGCGCCCCCCGCCGCCCCCCCCGCAGTGAGCGTTCCTCACCCGGAAGGTGATCACACCTGGCGCGTGAGGAACCCTGGACGTGAACCGGGCCCTAGACCGAGACCTCAGTCTTCTCGTCCGAGCCCGTCGCTTTTCCCGAGGCCGCCTCCAGCGCGCGGTTGCGGCGGACGGAGGACCAGAAGGACCAGGCGATCAGGACGACGCCGACGAGACCCGTGATGACCTCGTTGATCTCGTACTGGATGGTGACCATGAGGATCACGGCCAGGGCGCCGATCGCGTAGTGGGCGCCGTGCTCCAGGTAGACGTAGTCGTCGAGGGTGCCCTGGCGGACCAGGTAGACGGTGAGCGACCGGACGTACATCGCGCCGATGCCCAGGCCCAGCGCCATCAGGACGATGTCGTTGGTGATGGCGAAGGCGCCGATCACGCCGTCGAAGGAGAAGGACGCGTCCAGGACCTCCAGGTAGAGGAACATGAAGAACGCGGCCTGGCCGGCCAGCACCACCGGAGAGCGCTTCTTGCCGGTGCGCGCGGCCTCTTCCTCCTCCTCGTGCTCCCGCTCCTCCTCTTCCTCGAGCTTGTCCTCGAAGTAGCCGGAGAGACCGCCGACGATCATGTACGTGATCAGGCCGGCGATGCCCGCGATCAGCACCGTCTGCGCCTTGTCCACGTGAGCGCCGCCGTGCTGGTGGGCGTGGGTGGCGAAGGTGAAGGAGGTGATCAGCAGGACGATCAGGGAGATGCAGACCGACAGCATGTCGACCTTGCCGAGCTTGGCCAGCGGCCGCTCGATCCAGCGCAGCCACTGGATGTCCCGGTCCTCGAAGATGAAGTCGAGGAAGATCATCAGCAGGAACATGCCACCGAAGGCGGCGATCGACGGGTGGGCGTCGGTCACCAGCTCCTGGTAGCGGTCCTTGTTGTTCAGAGCGAGGTCGACGGCCTCGATGGGGCCCATCTTGGCGCTGATGGCGACGATCACGACGGGGAAGACCAGCCGCATGCCGAAGACCGCGATGAGCACACCGACCGTGAGGAAGATCTTCTGCCAGAAGGCGTTCATCTTCTTCAGGATTCCGGCGTTGACCACCGCGTTGTCGAACGACAGGGAGATCTCGAGGACGGAGAGGATCGCCACGATGCCGAAGGCCTCCCACCCCCCGTAGAAGACCGCCGCGGCCAGACCGAGCGCGGTGACCGCGAACGACCAGCCGAAGGTTTTCAGAAGCACTGGCTACCCAATCGTGTGTGGGGGGTACCTCCCGGACGAAGTCTGGGAGCGGGTCTCCCCCGCGCCGTACTCGGCTTTACTCATTGTTGACCCCGAAGTGTAGGGCCTGCCCCTAAAGCCGGGCCAGGAGGGGTTCCCGGCTCTGGCACACACAGGTCCGAGCAGGTGCGGTCACCCGCCGGGCCCGCTACGAGACGTTGACCCCGAAGTCCATGGCGATACCCCTGAGTCCGGACGCGTACCCCTGGCCCACGGCCCGGAACTTCCATTCGCCGCCGTAGCGGTAGAGCTCGCCGAAGATCATGGCCGTCTCGGTGGAGGCGTCCTCACTGAGGTCGTAGCGCGCGAGCTCCTGGCCGTCGGCCTGGTTGGCGACCCGGATGAACGCGTTGGAGACCTGCCCGAAGGTCTGGCCGCGCTCGTCCGCCATGTGGATCGAGACCGGAAAGATGATCTTGTCGCAGGCGGCCGGCACCTTCTGCAGGTCGACCAGAATCGATTCGTCGTCGCCCTCGCCCTCACCGGTGAGGTTGTCACCGGTGTGCTCCACCGAACCGTCCGGGCTCTTCAGCTGGTTGTAGAAGACGAACCACTCGTCGCCCAGGACCCGCTGGCCCTGGCACAGCAGCGCGCTGGCGTCCAGGTCGAAAGGTGCCCCGGTGGTGGAGCGCGCGTCCCAGCCGAGCCCGATCAACACGTTCGTGAGATTCGGCGCGGCCTTGGACAAGGAGACGTTGCCTCCCTTGGCGAGCGTGACGCCCATGATGCTGGTCCTCCCCTAGGTGGTGCTTCTTCGGTTGTCCTGCGCGTCCGGCGCCGACCGTAAACGGTGCGGCGCCGGACATGAGTGCGTTCGGGTCTCAGACGTTGACGCCGAAGTCCTGGGCGATCCCGCGCAGGCCCGAGGCATACCCCTGGCCGATGGCACGGAACTTCCACTCCGCGCCGTTGCGGTAGAGCTCGCCGAAGACCATGGCGGTCTCCGTGGAGGCGTCCTCGCTCAGGTCGTAACGGGCGATCTCGGCGCCGCCGGCCTGGTTGACGACGCGGATGAAGGCGTTGCGGACCTGGCCGAAGGACTGCTGGCGGTTCTCGGCGTCGTAGATCGACACCGGGAAGACGATCTTGTCCACGTCGGCCGGGACCGCCGCCAGGTTGACCTTGATCACCTCGTCGTCGCCCTCGCCCTCACCGGTGAGGTTGTCGCCGGTGTGCTCCACCGAGCCGTCCGGGCTCTTCAGGTTGTTGAAGAAGACGAAGTTCTGGTCACTGCCGACCTTGCCCGACGAGTTCAGCAGCAGGGCGCTGGCGTCGAGGTCGAAGTCGGTGCCGGTCGTGGTACGGACGTCCCAGCCAAGACCGACGAGGACCGCGGTCAGACCCGGGGCCTCCTTGGTCAGGGATACGTTGCCGCCCTTGCTGAGGCTGACTCCCACGAGTCCCTCCATATGGTGTCCAGGGGCGGGGAGCCCCGTGGTGCTTCGGATACCGGATCAACGATTCGATCCTAGTGACGGGTTCCCGCCCCCCGCAGGCCCTGGACCCGAAGAATCACAGGGTGTCGAGCGCCTTCACGTACTCGTTCAGGTCCCGCGCGTCCGGCAGGCCGTTGACCACGGTCCACCGCACGACGCCTTCCTTGTCGATGATGAAGGTCCCGCGGACGGCGCAACCCTTGTCCTCGTCGAAGACGCCGTAGGCGCGCGAAATGTTGCCGTGCGGCCAGAAGTCGCTCAGCAGCGGGTACTCCAGGTCCTCCTGCTCGGCGAAGACGCGCAGGGTGTGGATGGAGTCGTTGGAGACGGCGAGCAGCTGGGTCTCGCGCTCCGAGAACCGCGGCAGGTTGTCGCGCAGCTCGCACAGCTCGCCGGTGCACACGCCGGTGAAGGCGAAGGGGTAGAAGAGCAGCACCACGTTGCGCTCGCCGCGGAAGTCGGAGAGCTTCACGGTGCGGCCGTGGTTGTCCTTGAGCTCGAAGTCGGGCGCTTTGTCGCCGACCTGGATCGCCATCGTCCTGCGTCCCTTCGGTGGGGCTGTTCGGGTGGCACCACCCTACGCAGCGATCACCGCACACCGGCGGACGGGCCGAGCGGAACTCGACCCGTCCTGTGTGTCCGGGATGAGGCGGCTACCTCTTGGACTTCGCGGCCTTGGGCGTCACCAGACGCGAGCCGCTCCAGTCCTTGCCCACGCTGACGCTCTTGGAGGCCGACAGCCCCGCCGTCACGGCGGCTTCCGAGATGTCACTCGGCTCGACGTACCCGTCACGGCCCGTCTTCGGCGTGAGGAGCAGGATCGTGCCGCCCTCCTCGATGTAGGTGGTGGCGTCCACCAGCACATCCGTCAGGTCGCCGTCGTCGTCGCGGAACCACAGCACGACGGCGTCGGCCACGTCGTCGTAGTCCTCGTCCACGAGCTCACTGCCGATGACTTCCTCGATGGACTCGCGGAGCTCCTGGTCGACGTCGTCGTCGTAGCCGATCTCCTGGACCACCTGCTCGGGCTGGAACCCCAGCCTGACGGCAGGGCTCGTCCGCTCCTCCGCGTGGTCCGCGGTCGCGCTCACGGGTTGCCTCCTGATCATTTCTTGGTGAGTATCTCAGCCACGCGCGTACGCGAAGCATTGGCCGTAGTCCACACGGGCGGGGCGGATCGCGCAAGTACCCGGCCGTTCAGACCGCCGAAACGGTGACGATCCCGGCCGTGTCGTGGCAACTCCTGGCACGCCTTCTAGATCCAGGGTGACCTACACCAGACGCTTCTGCCCGATTTACCCGCTTGGGAACCCTCTGTAGATCACCCAGGAGCACGGTAGTCGAACATTTTTGCCAATCGCGTCATACGCTGGGCGTATCGTTGCGTTTTGGCCGGAGCCGCCCGAGTACGGCTTGAGGGAGACCGTACGGACATCTCGGTTACCCCACGGTAGAGATGACGTAAGCCTCCCCGAGGTACACGATGGGGGACGGTACCGGCACAAGAAACGCCGAGCAGCAACGCCCAAGCAGAAAAGCGGCCCTCTGACAGGTAAGGAACAGCGTGGCTTCCGGATCCGATCGCAATCCGATCATCATTGGCGGCCTTCCGAGTCAGGTTCCTGACTTCGATCCCGAAGAGACCCAGGAGTGGCTCGACTCCCTCGACGCCGCCGTCGGCGAGCGCGGCCGGGAACGTGCCCGCTACCTCATGCTCCGCCTGATCGAGCGCGCCCGCGAGAAGCGCGTCGCCGTGCCCGAGATGCGCAGCACGGACTACGTCAACACGATCGCGACCAAGGACGAGCCGTTCTTCCCCGGCAACGAGGAGATCGAGCGCAGGATCCTGAACGCGACCCGCTGGAACGCGGCCGTCATGGTCTCCCGCGCGCAGCGGCCCGGCATCGGTGTCGGCGGCCACATCGCCACGTTCGCCTCCTCCGCCTCCCTGTACGACGTGGGCTTCAACCACTTCTTCCGCGGCAAGGACGAGGGCGACGGCGGCGACCAGGTCTTCTTCCAGGGCCACGCCTCCCCCGGCATCTACGCGCGCGCCTACCTGCTCGACCGGCTCACCGAGCAGCAGCTGGACGGCTTCCGCCAGGAGAAGTCGAAGTACCCGAACGGGCTCTCCAGCTATCCGCACCCGCGCTCCATGCCGGACTTCTGGGAGTTCCCGACGGTGTCCATGGGCCTCGGCCCGCTGGGCGCGATCTACCAGGCCCGGATGAACCGCTACATGGAGGCGCGCGGGATCGCGGACACCTCCAAGTCGCACGTCTGGGCGTTCCTCGGCGACGGCGAGATGGACGAGCCGGAGTCGCTCGGCCAGCTGTCCATCGCCGCGCGCGAGGGCCTGGACAACCTGACCTTCGTGGTCAACTGCAACCTGCAGCGCCTGGACGGCCCGGTGCGCGGCAACGGCAAGATCATCCAGGAGCTGGAGTCGGTCTTCCGGGGCGCCGGCTGGAACGTGATCAAGCTGGTCTGGGACCGGAGCTGGGACCCGCTGCTCGCCCAGGACCGCGACGGCGTGCTGGTCAACAAGATGAACACCACGCCGGACGGTCAGTTCCAGACGTACGCGACCGAGTCCGGCGCGTACATCCGCGACCACTTCTTCGGCGGCGACCACCGGCTGCGCGCGATGGTCGAGCACATGACCGATGACCAGGTCCTGCACCTGGGCCGCGGCGGCCACGACCACCGGAAGATCTTCGCGGCGTTCTCGGCGGCCAAGGCGCACAAGGGCCAGCCGACCGTGATCCTCGCCAAGACGATCAAGGGCTGGACCCTCGGACCGAACTTCGAGGGCCGCAACGCCACGCACCAGATGAAGAAGCTGACGGTCGCCGACCTCAAGGGCTTCCGCGACCGCCTGCACCTGCCGATCTCCGACAAGGAGCTGGAGTCCGGCCTGCCGCCGTACTACCACCCGGGCCGGAACTCGGAGGAGATCCAGTACATGCACGACCGGCGCAAGGGCTGCGGCGGGTACGTCCCGACGCGCGTCGTGCGTTCCAAGCCGCTCGCCCTGCCGGACGACAAGACGTACGCGAGCGTGAAGAAGGGCTCGGGCCAGCAGTCCATCGCGACGACCATGGCCTTCGTCCGGCTCCTCAAGGACCTCATGCGGGACAAGGAGATCGGCAAGCGGTTCGTGCTGATCGCGCCGGACGAGTACCGCACGTTCGGCATGGACTCCTTCTTCCCGAGCGCGAAGATCTACAACCCGCTCGGTCAGCAGTACGAGGCGGTGGACCGCGACCTGCTCCTGGCCTACAAGGAGTCGCCCACCGGCCAGATGCTGCACGACGGCATCTCCGAGGCGGGCTGCACGGCGTCGCTGATCGCGGCCGGCTCGGCGTACGCGACGCACGGCGAGCCGCTGATCCCGGTGTACGTCTTCTACTCGATGTTCGGTTTCCAGCGCACGGGTGACCAGTTCTGGCAGATGGCCGACCAGCTGTCGCGCGGTTTCGTCCTCGGCGCGACCGCCGGGCGTACGACCCTGACCGGTGAGGGTCTGCAGCACGCGGACGGCCACTCGCAGCTGCTCGCCTCGACGAACCCCGCCTGTGTCGCCTACGACCCGGCGTACTCGTACGAGATCGCGTACATCGTCCAGGACGGCCTGCGCCGCATGTACGGCGGCGACGCGGAACACCCGCACGGTGAGGACGTCTTCTACTACCTCACCGTCTACAACGAGCCCATCCAGCACCCTGCCGAGCCGGCGGATGTCGACGTGGAGGGCATCCTCAAGGGGATCCACCGGATCAGCGAGGGCACGGCGGGCTCCGTCCCGGCGCAGATCATGGCGTCCGGTGTCGCGGTACCGTGGGCGGTCGAGGCGCAGCGGATCCTCGCCGAGGAGTGGGACGTGCGGGCGGACGTCTGGTCGGCGACCTCCTGGAACGAGCTGCGGCGCGAGGCCGTGGAGTGCGAGCAGCACAACCTGCTGCACCCGGAGGAGGAGCAGCGCACCCCGTACGTCACCCGCAAGCTGAACGGTTCCGAGGGCCCGTTCGTGGCCGTGTCCGACTGGATGCGATCGGTTCCGGACCAGATCGCGCGGTGGGTCCCCGGGACTTACCAGTCCCTCGGTGCGGACGGCTTCGGCTTCGCGGACACCCGTGGCGCCGCACGCCGCTTCTTCCACATCGACGCGCAGTCGATCGTGGTGACGGTGCTCACTGAGCTGGCCCGGGAGGGCAAGGTCGACCGTTCGGTGCTGAAGCAGGCCATCGACCGTTACCAGCTGCTGGACGTGTCGGCGGCGGACCCGGGAGCCGCCGGGGGCGACGCGTAGCGCCGGGCGGCCCGGGCGGCTGAGGGCGGTGGGGCATCGAGTCCCACCGCCCTTGCGTTTTCCTTACGATGCGGGCATGGAGGAACAATCGGCGCAGGCGCGTTGGGAACGGCTCACCCAACGGCCCCTGCTGGCGCTCGCGGTGGCCTTCGCCCTCGCCTATGCCGTGCCGATCGTGGACAGTTCGGCGGGGCACTCCCTGACGGCCGCGTGCACGGTCGTGGAGTGGGTGGTGTGGGGGTCCTTCGCCACGGACTACCTGGTGCGGCTGGCGATCGTGCGCCGGCGCAAGGAGTTCGTACGGACCCACTGGCTGGACCTGTGCGCGGTGGTGCTGCCGATCCTCCAGCCGCTGCGGCTGCTGCGGCTCGTCTCGACGCTGCTGCTGGTGCAGCGCCGGGCGCGGATGGCCTCCCAGATCCGGCTGACGACGTATGTCGCCGGGGCGGTGGTCGGGCTGCTGATGTTCGGTTCCCTTGCCGTGCTCTCGGTGGAGCGGGAGTCGCCGAACGGGAACATCCGGACGCTGGGTGACGCGGTGTGGTGGTCGTTCACGACGATGACGACCGTCGGGTACGGGGACCACGCGCCGACCACCGGGCTCGGGCGGATGATCGCGGTCGGTCTGATGCTGTCCGGGATCGCGCTGCTGGGCGTGGTGACCGCGAACATCGCCGCGTGGTTCATCTCGCGGTTCGAGAAGGACGACGTGGAGGAGCGGCGGCAGACGGAGGCCATCGAGTCGCTGACCGAGGAGGTGCGCGCGCTCCGGGCGGAGGTGGCCGCGCTCACCGCGCTGGCCTCGGCGCGGGAGCCGGTGGAGGAACGGCCGGGGTGAGGGCGGGCCCTCGCAACGTCGTCAGAACATTCCGTTGCCCGGAGTCGACGTGCCTGCCAGCCAGATGATGGCCAGGAGGGTGTCTATCGCGCCCAGGACCACGGCCAGCAGGGCCGGGACGGGGCGGGAGGGCGACCAGGCACGGCCCATCGCGAGCCAGCCGCAGACGATCGCCAGCGGGCCGAGGACGATGCCCAGCGCGAAGAAACCGGCGACCGCGCAGATGACTCCGACGATGCCGAGCGTCGCACGGTCCGGCCCGGTCCGATGCCGTGTACGGCCGCGTGTACGGGGATACGCCATCATCAACTCCCTGGTCCTGGTGGACTGTTCGGGTGCGATGAATCGGGTACCCCCGTTCCGCGTCCGCAGACCTGTCGGCGCGCTGCCCCCCTCCAGCAGCGCGCCGCGGCCTCTCTTCCCCCATGCCCTGCGGAGGACTTGACCCACTGTGACCTGCGGTGCGCGCCGGAGGCGAGGGATCTTTAGCGGAGTCACCCTGATGAGCGAACTCCGCCCGGATCCGGTTTCGGTGCTCGCCTCAGATGTGGCCCACGCCCGCGCCCGACTCCGCGTTCTCACCGCGCCTGGTGAGCAGCGCCACCAGGACGGCGACGGCCGCGACGCCCGCGGCGACGAGCGAGGCCAGGCTCATCCCGGAGATGAAGGTGTCGTGCGCGACCGAGGTGATCTTCTCGACGATCGGCTCCGGCGTGCCCTTGGCCACCGGCGCGACACCGACCTGGACCGCCTCCGAGGCCTGGTCGAGCTGGGCTGGCGTGAGCTTCGGGAGCCCCGCGTCGGCCCAGTTGCCCGGCAGGTCGCTGTCGACCTTGGAGGCCATCACGGCACCCAGCACCGCCGTACCGAGGCTGCCGCCGATCTGCATCGCGGCCTGCTGGAGACCACCGGCCACACCGGACAGCTCCATCGGGGCGTTGCCGACGATGACCTCGGTGGCGCCGACCATGACCGGGGCGAGGCCGAGGCCGAGCAGCGCGAACCAGAGGGACATCACGGCGCTGCCGGTGTCCGCCTTCAGCGTCGACATGCCGTACATCGCGATCGCGGTGGCCACCATGCCGCCTGCGAGCGGAACGCGCGGGCCGAGCTTGGTGATCACGGCGCCGGCCAGCGGGGAGCCGACGATCATCATGCCGGTGAGGGGCAGCAGGTGCGTCCCGGCGTCGACCGGGTCCATGCCGTGGACGTTCTGCAGATAGAACGTCACGAAGAACAGGCCGCCCATGAAGGCGATGGCCATGAGCACCATGAGGACCACGCCCGCGGCCAGCGGGACCGAACGGAACAGGCCCAGCGGGATCAGCGGCTCCCCGACCTTGGTCTCCCAGAGGGAGAAGAGCGCGAAGAGCAGCACCGAGCCGGCGATGAACGCCCAGGTCTTGCCGTCGCCCCAGCCCCACGTGGGCGCCTTGATGAGCGCCCAGACCAGGCAGAACATCGCGCCGGAGAGCAGCGCGATGCCGAGCAGGTCGAAGGAGCGCGGGGCGTTCTCGGCGCGGTGGTCGCGCAGGATCAGCACGCCGAGGACGAGGGCGACCAGGCCGACCGGCACATTGATGAAGAACACCGACTGCCAGCTGACGTGCTGCACCAGCACACCGCCGAGGATCGGACCGCCCGCGGTGGACGCGCCGATCACCATGCCCCAGATGCCGATCGCCATGTTGAGCTTCTCGGCCGGGAAAGTGGCCCGCAGCAGGCCGAGCGCGGCCGGCATGAGCAGCGCGCCGAACAGGCCCTGGAGGACGCGGAAGGTCACGACGAGGCCGATGCTGTCGGACAGGCCGATGGCGCCCGAGGCCGCGGCGAAGCCGACGACACCGATCAGGAAGGTCTGCCGGTGGCCGAAGCGGTCACCGAGCTTGCCCGCGGTGATCAGGGAGACCGCGAGGGCGAGGAAGTAGGCGTTGGTGATCCACTGCAGTTCGGACCAGCTGGCACCCAGGTCCTTGCCGATGGCCGGATTGGCGATGGCCACGATGGTGCCGTCGAGGGCCACCATCATGACCCCTACGGCGACGGTTATGAGGGTGAACCACGGGTGGCCGCGCAGGCCCGCGGCCGGGGTCGCGTCCGACGGCGCCGCGGGCGCCTTGTCCCCCGATCCCGTCGTGTCGATGGTGGTCTGACTAGTCATGCCATCGAGGCTAGTGACAGCCACTGACAATTGACAAACCAATTCACAAGTCGGTAACTGACACATATGGAAACGTTGCGCGAACGCAAGAAACAGCGCACCCGGGACGCGTTGTTGCGGGTCGCGCTCGAACTGTTCACGACCCAGGGGTACGAGGAGACGACCGTCGACGAGATCGCCGACGCCGTCGACGTGTCGCAGCGCACGTTCTTCCGCTACTTCGCCAGCAAGGAGGACGTGGCCTTCTTCGTGCCGCGGCTCGCCGAGTCCCACTACGTCCGGGCCGTGCGCCAACGCCCGCCGCACGAGGCGCCGCTGGAGGCGCTGCGCCGGGCCGTGATGGACAGCTGGGACACCATCGAGGAGGCCGTGGAACGCGTCGTCCCGGTCGAACTCCACATGCGCGCCTACCGGATGATCGAGGCGACCCCCGCCCTGCTCGCCGCCCATCTGCGGCGCGCGGCGGAGATCGAGGAGGAGATCGCGCGGATCATCGCCGGGCGCGAGGGCCTGGACGTGGACCTGGACCCCCGGCCACGGCTCGTGGTGGCCGTCTTCGGCGCGGTGATCCGGGTCACCGAGCGCGCCTGGTCCGTGGGCGACGACTTCAGCGTCGCGGCGATCCGCGAGCTCACGGCCTCCTACCTCGATCAGGTGGGACCGGCGCTCGCCGGCAGCTGGCGGCGGGCCGAAACCGACTGAGGCCATCATCACGCTCATCGAAACGTGATCCCTGTCACTCGGTTACCCCGAGACCCGCCCGTTCTCCTAGTGTGTCCTCCCAGTGACTTCCTTCGAAACCTCCCCGCAACTCAACGTCTGGCGCGCGCTGCTCGCTCTGGGCGTTGTGTTCGTGATGCTCGCGACCACCGGCTGGACCGCCCTGCGCAGCCACCCGGGGACGACCCCGCTCCAGGCATCGCTCACGAAGTGGGAGCACGGCCGCATCCACGGCCACCATCTGCCGGACGCGGACGCGTCCCCCGCCCGGCTCGCCCGTTTCTTCGGGTCGCTCTCCCCGCAGGAGAGCGACCGCCTCGCACACCGCTACGCGCTCGCCGTCGGCAACATGAACGGCGCACCCGTCGACCTGCGCTACCGCGCCAACCGCGTCGCCCTGAAACAGGCGGTCAAGGTCGACAGGAAGCGCATGCACGACAGCCGGCTCAGCCCCGCCGGGCAGCAGCAGGCGGGCCGCCGTATGCACCGCTACGAGGCCCTGAGGGCCAAGGGCCGGCACATCCTCGCCTTCGACCCCGAGGGCACGGGCCGGGTCGCCGAGGTCTTCGGCGACCTCGACAGGGCCGAGCGGATCTCCGTCGTCGTGCCCGGCGTCGACACCGACCTGCTCACCTTCCAGAAGACGTACCGCAAGTACTCGGCGACGGCCGGCATGGCCGAGGCCCTGTACTCGGCCGAGCGCACCGCGAGCCCCACGACCCGTACGGCCGTGATCGCCTGGGCCGACTACACCGCGCCCGACGGCCTCGGCGTGGACGCGGCCACCGCGATGCGGGCCGAGGACGGCGCCGTACGCCTGAACGCGCTGCTGCGCGGCCTCCCCGGCACCGCGCCCGTCTCGATGTTCTGCCACAGCTACGGCTCCGTGGTCTGCGGGGTCGCCGCGCACGCCATGCCGGACCGGGTGGCCGACATAGCCGTGGCGGCCAGCCCCGGCATGCGGGTGTCCCGGGCCTCGCACCTGGGCACGGCGGCCCGGGTGTGGGCGATGCGGGACGCCAGCGACTGGGTCCAGGACGTGCCGTACCTGGAGGTCGGCGGGCTCGGACACGGCGCGGACCCGGTGTCCGGAGCCTTCGGCGCGCGGGTGCTGTCGGCGCGGGACGCCCAGGGACACAGCGGCTATTTCGAGCCCGGCACGGACAGCCTGCGGAACTTCGCGGACATCGGTGTTGGCGCGTACCGCTCGGTGACGTGCGCGCACGAAGACGACGTGTGCCGGGCGGGTTTGCCCGACGCGACGGCGGACGGACGCGCGTAGAGGCGCAGGAACTGCGGTCCGCGCGGAGAGGGGACGGAAGAGCGCGTGCCGCATACGATGAGCCGCATGGGTGACGTACTGGCCGGATTTCATGCCGCCTGGGAGTTCGAGTCCGACTCTGTGCTCATCCGTTACGAACGCGGGATTCGAACACCGAAGCTGTTCCACACCCTCGGTGAACGGCGCATCCCGCTCGCGGCGCTCTCCGGTGTGACCCTCGCTCCCGGCAAGCGCGGCACGGTGGTCCTGCGGGCGGAGCCGCGCCCCGGCGCGGACCCGGTGATGGAGGCGGCGGCCGGGCAGCTGAAGGAGGGCGACGACCCCTACCGTCTCGTCCTGCCCGCCGAGCGCGAGACCCTCGCCGAGTACTACGCCGACGAACTGCGCGCGCAGCTCACCGAGTCCGGACCCGCGGAGCGCCACCTGGTCGCCGCGCCCGAGGCGCCCCGGCACTTCAAGGCGTACGACGGCAAGGCGTCCTTCGACGGGACCTCGGTGCACTTCCGCTGGTCCTGGACCGGTGCCTCCTCCGCGAAGTGGAAGGCCGGCGACCAGAGCTTCCGGGTCGCCGACCTGAGCGGGGTCGAGTGGCGCTCCCCCGAGGTCTTCGAGGGCCATCTGCGCCTCCTGCACCGCGACGCGTCCGCCGAGCGGCCCGCCCAGCCCGACCAGGATCCGGCGACGGTCGTCTTCGGCCTCGGCTACGGACCCGTCCACGAGTCGCGGCCCCGCGCCGCGGGCCCGCCCCCCGCCCGCCCGGGGGGGGGGGCCGCGGCGGGGGCCCGCGCCCCCACCCCGCCCCAACCGCCACACGGGGGGCGCCGCCCCGCCCGGCGGGGGGGGGGCGCGG
>NZ_JBHYKH010000016.1:0-10064 GCF_042741275.1 Streptomyces sp. NPDC058964 | reverse complement strand
GGATCGGCCCCCGACCCCGTGTCGCCCCCCTTCGCGGCGGCGTCCGGCGGGGCCGGCGGGGCGAGGGGCCCGGCGGCGGTCCCGGCCGCGGCGGGGCGCCGCGACCCGGCCGACATCGCCGAGCGCATCCGTCATCTCGGGGAACTGCACCGGGCCGGGCTGGTGACGGACGAGGAGTTCTCGGCCAAGAAGGCCGAGCTGCTGTCGGAGCTGTAGCCCGCCGCTAGGCGTTCCGTCCGTCCGCGTAGAAGCTGATCTTCCGGTCGAGTACCGCGAGGGTGTCCCGGAGTTCGGCGATCCGCGCCAGCACGTCCCTGCGGGTCGACTCCAGGAGCTCCTGCCGCTCGGGGTACGTGGTCTCGCCCTCGCGCACCAGCTCCGCGTACCGGACCATGTCCGCGACGGGCATGCCGGTCAGCCGCAGCTTGGTCACGAAGTCCAGCCAGTCGAGGTCGCGGTTGCTGTAGCGGCGCTGGCCGGTGTGCGAGCGGTCGATGTGGGACATCAGTCCGATCCGCTCGTACCAGCGCAGGGTGTGGGCGGTCAGCCCGGTGAAGGCGACGACCTCGCTGATCGTGTAGGTGTCCTGGCCGTCCGGACGCGGGTGCCGCCGGGGTGGGGCGGCGCAGATGTCCACGGGGGTCGGGGTTTGCTCGGTGGCCGCGGGCGAGGTCTGCATCACCGTCATGGTGCCCACGCTATGGCCTTCGAGTGCACTCCAAGCAAGCGGAACCCGGTAAGAAGTCGCTCCGCTCCTCGGCGCGACCGGCGCCGCGGGCGGGGCGTGCGTCCCGCGGGCCCCGGAGAAGCTGCCGACCGGTGGGGGGCACGGGGTGCGGGCCCCTCGGTGCGGGCGGGGGTGGGGGGCGCTTAGGCTCGACGGCATGTCGTTGAAGAGCCTCACGCTGATCGAGAACTGGCCCGTTCCCACCGCCGCGGCGGGTGTCGTACGGGCCGACGGCACGGTCCTGGGGACCCACGGTCCGGCCGGGCAGCGCTTCCCGCTGGCCTCGGTCACCAAGCCGCTCGCCGCCTACGCGGCGCTCGTCGCGTACGAGGAGGGGGCGGTCGAGCTCGACGAGCCCGCCGGGCCGGCCGGGTCGACGGTCCGTCATCTGCTCGCCCACACCTCCGGGTTGGCCTTCGACGAGCACCGGGCGACCGCGCCGCCCGGGGAGCGGCGGCTGTACTCCAACGCCGGGTTCGAGCAGCTCGGGGACCACATCGCCAAGGCGACGGACATCCCCTTCGCGGAGTACCTGCGGCTGGCGGTCCTGGAGCCGCTGGGCATGACCTCTACCTCGCTCGACGGCTCCCCCGCGAAGGACGGCGTCTCGACGGTGGACGACCTGCTGCGGTTCGCCGCCGAGGTCCAGGCGCCGCGGCTGCTGGATCCCCGTACGGTCGCGGACGCGATGACCGTGCAGTTCCCCGGGACCAAGGGCGTCCTGCCGGGGTACGGGCACCAGAACCCGAACGACTGGGGGCTGGGCTTCGAGATCCGGGACGCCAAGTCGCCGCACTGGACGGGCTCCTCGTCCTCCCCGCGGACCTTCGGGCACTTCGGCCAGTCCGGCACGTTCCTGTGGATCGACCCCGCGGCGGGCGCTGCGGGCGTCGCCCTGACCGACCGGGCCTTCGGGCCGTGGGCGGTCGAGGCGTGGCCGGTGTTCACCGACGCGGTGCTGGCGGAGCTGCGGGGCTGAGGTCCGGCGGTCGCGCCGCCCGGCACTGCCGGGTACCGCCGCGCCCACCCGTACCGCCTGCGGGCTCCCCCGCCCGAAGAGCCTGACGCAGACACGCCTGCCCCGGCCGGGCGGCCACACCGCTAGGCCGTCATCTCCCACATCAGCAGCTCGGCCTCCGCCGCGGCCAGCGCCTCCAGGTCCTTCGCCCCGGTGATCCGTGCCGAGTCCCCGGGTCCCAGCGCCTCCCCGTCCAGCCGGACCTCGCCCCGTACCACGTGCACGTACACGTACGCCGCGTCCGGCACCGCCGTGCGCTCCCCGGGCACCAGGCGCCGTACGTGGAGCATCGCGCCTGCCTCGGGGACGGCGTACGGGGTGGAGTCGGCGATGCCGCGGACGATCTCGTAACCGGGGTCGCCGCCGGGGTCCAGCGGGGCCAGCCACATCTGCACGAAGGTCAGGGGGACGTCCCCCTCGTTGCGTTCCACGTGACGGACGCCACCCGCCGAGCTCAGGCGCTGGACGTCTCCGGGCCGGACCCGCGTCTCGTGGCCCTGCGAGTCGCGGTGCGTCAGCTCACCCTCGACCACCCACGTGACGATCTCGGTGTGGCTGTGCGGGTGCTCGTCGAAGCCGGCCCCCGGGCCGAGCCGCTCCTCGTTGCAGGCGAACACCGCGCCGAAGCGCAGGTTGCCGGGGTCGTAGTGCGGGCCGAAGGAGAAGGCGTGGCGGGAGTCGATCCCGGCCTCGGGGTCCCCTCCGCGGTAGCGCTCCGCGGCGCGCCGTACGTCGATCACGGCACCACCGTAGACCTCGGGTGCGACCCGGCGGCGCAGGCTCCCGTCCGGATAAGGCAGTCTTGTCCCGTGCCCGAACCCGAATCCCGCAAACCCGAACACGCAACGCACGACGTCCACACGCACTCCGCGACCCTGAAGCGGCTGGAGAAGTCGTCCGGCAGTCTCGCCGCGCAGGCCATCGCGCGCATGGACGAGACCCTGCCGTGGTACCGGGCCATGCCTCCGGAGAACCGTTCCTGGATCGGGCTCGTGGCCCAGGCGGGTATCGCCGCCTTCACCGAGTGGTTCCGGCACCCGGACGCCCCGCAGGCCATCTCCACCGACGTCTTCGGGACCGCGCCGCGCGAGCTGACCAGGGCGATCACACTGCGCCAGACCGTGGAGATGGTGCGGACCACCATCGAGGTCATGGAGAGCGCGATCGACGAGGTCGCCGCTCCGGGCGACGAGGGTGTGCTGCGCGAGGCGCTGCTCGTGTACGCGCGGGAGATCGCCTTCGCGACCGCCCAGGTGTACGCCCAGGCCGCCGAGGCACGCGGTGCCTGGGACGCGCGGCTGGAGTCCCTGGTCGTCAACGCCGTGCTCAGCGGCGAGGCCGACGAGGGTGCCGTCAGCCGGGCCGCCGCCCTCGGGTGGAACTCGCCCGAGCACGTGTGCGTCGTGCTGGGGACCGCACCGGACGGTGACTCCGAACTCACGGTCGAGGCCATCCGCCGGGCCGCCCGGCACGCCAAGCTCCAGGTGCTCACCGGGGTGCTCGGGGACCGGCTCGTCGTCATCGCGGGCGGCAGCGACAATCCGATCGCCGTCGCCCGGTCGCTGATCGGGCCGTACGCCGCCGGACCGGTGGTCGCGGGGCCCGTCGTCCCCGATCTGCTGGCCGCGACCCGGTCCGCGCAGGCCGCCGCCGCGGGTCTGAAGGCCTGTTCCGCCTGGCAGGACGCGCCACGGCCGGTACTGGCGGACGATCTGCTGCCGGAGCGCGCCATCGCGGGCGATCCGAGCGCCCGCGAGCAGTTGGTGGAGGAGATCTACAGACCGCTGGAAGAGGCGGGGTCGGCGCTCCTGGAAACCTTGAGTGTTTATCTGGAGCAGGCGAGCAGCCTGGAGGGTGCGGCGCGAATGCTCTTCGTTCACCCGAACACCGTGCGCTACCGGCTCCGACGTGTGACTGACGTCACCGGGTGGTCGCCATCCGATGTACGATCCGCGTTCACGCTGCGGATCGCGCTGATCCTGGGACGTCTGGCCGATGGAGATCCCCAACCCTAGGATTTTGTCGGGGGCCCACAAAACCCCTTCGTGTTCTTCGTCCCTGTCCCCACGGGCGGCCCCGGCCGTCCCCAAGAGAGAGTGTGAGAGTGCTCGTACTCGTCGCTCCCGGCCAGGGCGCCCAGACGCCCGGCTTCCTGACTCCCTGGCTCGACCTCCCCGGTGCGGCCGATCGCGTCTCCGCATGGTCGGACGCCATCGGCCTGGACCTCGTCCACTACGGCACCCGGGCCGACGCCGACGCCATCCGTGACACCGCGGTGGCCCAGCCGCTGCTGGTGGCCGCCGGGATCCTGTCCGCCACGGCACTCGGTGACGTGCTCCCGGGCGCGGTCGCGGGCCACAGCGTGGGCGAGATCACCGCGGCCGCCTTCGCGGGCGTTCTGGGCGACACCGCCGCGCTGAGTCTCGTACGCAAGCGCGGTCTGGCCATGGCCGAGGCCGCGGCGATCACCGAGACCGGCATGTCGGCGCTCCTGGGCGGCGACCCCGAGGTGTCCGTCAAGCACCTGGAGAAGCTGGGTCTGACCCCGGCGAACATCAACGGGGCGGGCCAGATCGTCGCAGCGGGAACGCTGGAGCAGCTGGCCGCGCTGAACGAGGACAAGCCCGAGGGCGTCCGCAAGGTCGTCCCGCTCAAGGTCGCCGGCGCCTTCCACACGCACCACATGGCTCCCGCGGTCGAGGCGCTGGCCGAGGCTGCCTCCGCGCTCGTGCCCGCCGACCCGAAGGTCACCTACGTCTCCAACAAGGACGGCCGGACGGTCGACGGCGGCGCCGAGGTGCTCGAGCGCCTGGTCGGTCAGGTCGCCAACCCGGTCCGCTGGGATCTGTGCATGGAGACGTTCAAGGAGCTCGGCGTCACCGCGCTCGTCGAGGTGTGCCCCGGCGGCACGCTGACCGGCCTGGCCAAGCGCGCCCTGCCCGGCGTCAAGACGCTGGCCCTCAAGACCCCCGACGACCTCGATGCGGCCCGTGAGCTCATCTCCGAGCACGCCTGACGCCTAAGGAGCCGTACCGATCATGTCGAAGATCAAGCCCAGCAAGGGCGCCCCGTACGCGCGCATCCTCGGCGTCGGCGGCTACCGCCCGACCCGCGTGGTGCCCAACGAGGTGATCCTCGAGAAGATCGACTCGTCCGACGAGTGGATCCGTTCGCGCTCCGGCATCGAGACCCGGCACTGGGCCGGCCCGGAGGAGACCGTGGCCGCCATGGCCGTCGAGGCCTCCGGCAAGGCGATCGCCGACGCGGGCATCTCCGCCGAGCAGATCGGCGCCGTGGTCGTCTCGACCGTCTCGCACTTCAGCCAGACCCCGGCCGTCGCGACCGAGATCGCCGACAAGCTGGGCACGGACAAGGCAGCCGCCTTCGACATCTCGGCGGGCTGCGCCGGCTTCGGCTACGGACTGACCCTGGCCAAGGGCATGATCGTCGAGGGCTCGGCCGAGCACGTGCTCGTCATCGGTGTCGAGCGGCTGTCCGACCTGACCGACCTGGAGGACCGCGCGACGGCCTTCCTGTTCGGCGACGGTGCCGGTGCGGTCGTGGTCGGCCCCTCGCAGGAACCGGCGATCGGCCCGACCGTCTGGGGCTCCGAAGGCGACAAGTCCGAGACCATCAAGCAGACCGTCCCGTGGGACCGCTTCCGGATCGGCGACCTGGCCGAGCTGCCCCTGGACAGCGAGGGCAACGTCAAGTTCCCCGCGATCACGCAGGAGGGCCAGGCGGTCTTCCGCTGGGCCGTGTTCGAGATGGCGAAGGTCGCGCAGCAGGCGCTGGACGCCGCCGGGATCACCTCGGACGACCTGGACGTCTTCATCCCGCACCAGGCCAACGTGCGGATCATCGACTCGATGGTGAAGACCCTCAAGCTGCCGGAGCACGTCACGGTCGCCCGCGACATCCGCACCACCGGCAACACCTCGGCCGCCTCGATCCCGCTCGCGATGGAGCGGCTCCTGGCGACCGGCGAGGCGAAGAGCGGCGACACCGCGCTCGTCATCGGATTCGGGGCGGGTCTCGTCTACGCCGCCACGGTCGTTACCCTCCCCTAGGCACTCCGTGCCGGATCATGCGATCCGGTGCGGGAACCGCAAAATACCTGCCGCCGACGCGGCGGGCGCCAGAAACCCGTCTGGATATCGAAGAAGGAGCGCCTGACATGGCCGCCACTCAGGAAGAGATCGTCGCCGGTCTCGCCGACATCGTGAACGAGATCGCCGGCATCCCGGTTGAGGACGTCCAGCTGGACAAGTCCTTCACCGACGACCTGGACGTCGACTCGCTGTCCATGGTCGAGGTCGTCGTCGCCGCCGAAGAGCGCTTCGACGTCAAGATCCCGGACGAGGACGTCAAGAACCTGAAGACCGTCGGTGACGCCACCGACTACATCCTCAAGCACCAGGCCTGAGCCACCACTTAGGCCCGAGGCTGCAAGGCCCCGCCACCCGGCGGTGGCGCCGTAGTCCCCGCTGACGCGGGGGTAGCCCTCCCGTATCCGTTGGAGAAAGAATTCCCGTGAGCCCGACCAATCGCACCGTGGTCGTCACCGGTATCGGCGCAACCACACCGCTGGGTGGCGACGCAGCATCGTTCTGGGAGGCCCTGATCGCCGGCAAGTCCGGCGTCCGCCTCCTGGAGCAGGACTGGGCGGCCGAACTGCCGGTCCGTATCGCCGCGCAGATCGCCGTCGAACCGGGCGAGATCCTCCCCCGCCCGCAGGCCCGCAAGCTGGACCGGTCCGCGCAGTTCGCGCTGATCGCGGCGCAGGAGGCCTGGAAGGACGCCGGTTTCACCGCCAAGGCCGGTGAGGACGCGTCCGTGAACCCCGACCGGCTGGGCGCGGTCATCGCCTCCGGCATCGGCGGCGTGACGACGCTCCTCGACCAGTACGACGTCCTGAAGGACAAGGGCGTCCGCCGGGTCTCCCCGCACACCGTGCCGATGCTGATGCCCAACTCCCCGGCGGCCAACGTCGGCATCGAGCTGGGTGCCCGTGCCGGTGTGCACACCCCCGTCTCGGCCTGCGCCTCCGGCGCCGAGGCCATCGGCTACGCGATCGAGATGATCCGCACCGGCCGCGCCGACGTCGTCGTCGCGGGCGGCACCGAGGCGGCCATCCACCCCCTGCCGATCGTCGCGTTCGGCAACATGATGGCGATGTCCAAGAACAACGACGACCCGCAGGGCGCGTCCCGTCCCTACGACTCCGGCCGCGACGGCTTCGTGATGGGCGAGGGCGCCGGCGTGATCGTGCTGGAGTCCGAGGAGCACGCGAAGGCCCGCGGTGCCCGGATCTACGTCGAGGCCGTCGGCCAGGGCATCTCGTCCGACGGTCACCACATCACGCAGCCCGAGCCGTCCGGCAACGGCATCGCGCACGCGCTGCAGAACCTGCTCGACAACACCGACCTCAAGCCGGCCGAGATCGTGCACGTGAACGCGCACGCGACTTCGACCCCGCAGGGCGACGTCGCCGAGATCAAGGCCCTGCGCAAGGTGTTCGGCGACGACGTCGACCACATGGCGATCTCCGCCACCAAGTCGATGACCGGCCACCTGCTCGGCGGTGCCGGCGGCATCGAGACCGTGGCGTCGATCCTCGCCCTGGCCAACCGTGTCGCGCCGCCGACCATCAACATCGACGAGCTCGACGCGGAGGTCAACGCGGACGTGGTCCGCGGCGAGCCGCGTCAGCTGCCCGAGGGCCGTATCGCCGCGCTGAACGACTCGTTCGGCTTCGGCGGGCACAACGTGGTGCTGGCCTTCCGGACGATTTGAGAAGCGCCCGCAGGCATGTGAAGGGGCCTCCACCGGCCGGTGGAGGCCCCTTCGCGTGCGCTCGTCTCAGACGACCTGGTGCAGCCAGCGCACCGGGGCGCCCTCTCCCGCGTACCGGAACGGCTCCAGTTCGTCGTCCCAGGGCTTCCCCAGGAGCTTGGACAGCTCCGCCTCCAGATCCGTCTCACCGCGCCGGCTGCGGACCAGGGCCGCGCGCAGCCGGTCCTCGGGGATGAGGATGTCACCGTGTATGCCGGTGACGGCATGGAAGATGCCCAGGTCGGGGGTGCAGCTGTAGCGCTCGCCCTCGGCGGTGGGGCAAGGCTCGGCGGTGACCTCGAACCTGAGGAGGTGCCAGCCGCGCAGCGCGGACGCCAGCTTGGAGGCGGTACCGGCCTCGCCCTGCCAGGAGAACTCCGAACGCCAGGTGCCGGGTGCCGCGGGCTGCCGGATCCAGTCGAGGTTGACGCGTGTGCCGAGCACCCCGGCGACGGCCCATTCGACGTGCGGGCACAGCGCGCGCGGCGCGGAGTGCACGTACAGAACTCCACGTGTCGTCACCGGAACCTCCGGGCAGAGCGGGACATCTTGCTGACTGGCGGGCGGCAGTGGCGCGACGGCCGCGTTGATGGCGAGGCTACCGTGCGGCGGCGCAAGGAGTGTGACGTACCGTCGGTCCCGGTGCCAGGAAACTCCGCCATTCACCCAGGGGGACGCTTGTACGGGTGTGAGCCGTTGCATGCCGCCCGCCGGGAACCCTGGCGCGTTGTTATGGGTTGGGGACCATGACGGCACGAAAAGGGGATGGACCAGGGCATGCGAAACCGACGACGGCGGTCACGGGCCGTCCTCACCGTCGTGCTGGCGGCCGTCCTGGGTGCCGCCGGCTGCGACGCCGTGGGTGACAGCTCCCCCGCGCCGGGCGTCACCAAGGCCCGGGCCGCCTCGGTGTGGGACCGCAGTCCGTCCTCGATCGCCGCCGTCGGCGACTCCATCACCCGGGGCTTCGACGCGTGCGCGGTGCTGTCCGACTGCCCCGAGGTGTCCTGGGCGACCGGCACCAGCGCCCAGGTCGACAGCCTGGCGGTGCGGCTGCTGGGGCGGACGAAGGCGGCCGAGAACAGCTGGAACTACGCGGTGACCGGGGCCCGGATGGCCGACCTGCCGGACCAGATCGCGCAGGCGGCCACCCGCAGGCCCCAGTTGGTCACGGTGATGGCGGGGGCCAACGACGCCTGCCGGGCCAGGGCCTCGGCGATGACCTCGGTGGCCGACTTCCGCGCACAGTTCGAGGAGGCGATGAGCACGCTGCGCGAGTCGCTGCCGAAGGCACAGGTGTACGTGGCGAGCGTGCCGAACCTGAAGCGGCTGTGGTCGCAGGGCCGCACGAACCCGCTGGGCAAGCAGGTGTGGAAGCTCGGCATCTGTCCGTCGATGCTGGGCGACGCGGACGATCTGGCCGCGGCGGCCACCATGCGCCGGGACAAGGTGCAGCGGCGGGTGGAGGCGTACAACAAGGCGCTGGAGGAGGTCTGCGCGAAGGACCGCCGGTGCCGCTTCGACGGAGGCGCGGTGTTCGACTACCAGTTCGGCACCGATCAGCTGAGCCACTGGGACTGGTTCCATCCGAGCCCGGACGGGCAGGCGCGGCTCGCCGCCATCGCGTACCGGAGAGTCACGGCCGACGAACCCGTGGCCTAGGGTTTCCCACATGAGTGAACTTTTCGGCGCACTTTCCGACGGCACCCCGGTCCACCGCTGGACGCTGGAGCGTGCCGGGGTGCGGGTGCGGGTCCTGACGTACGGCGGGATCGTGCAGTCCGTCGAGGTCCCGGACCGCGACGGGCGGGCGGCGGACGTCGTGCTGGGGTTCGCCGGTCTCGACGGCTATCTGGCGCACCCGGAGCCGTTCCTCGGCGCCCTGGTCGGCCGGTACGCGAACCGGATCGCGCGGGCCCGCTTCCCGCTGGACGGCCTCACGTACGCCCTGCCTCCGAACGACGGACGCAACTCCCTGCACGGTGGCCCGCACGGCTTCGACAAGCGTGTCTGGGACGCGCAGGGGGTGGGACACGGTGTGCGGCTCAGCCGCGTCAGCCCGCACGGAGAGCAGGGCTTCCCCGGCCGGCTGGAGGTCTCGGCGACGTACACGCTCGACGAGTCCGGCGCGCTGCGGATCGCCTACGAGGCGCAGACGGACGCTCCGACCCTGGTCAACCTGACCAACCACAGCTACTTCAACCTGAGCGGCTCGGGCAGCGCCGGCGGCCACGAACTCCGACTCGCCGCCTCCCGGTTCACGCCGGTCGACGAGGAACTGATCCCGACCGGTGAGCTGCGGGACGTGACGGACTCCCGCTTCGACTTCCGCACGGCCCGCAAGGTCGGGTCCGGCTACGACCACAACTTCGTCCTCGACAAGGGGGAGACGGAGGCGCCCGGGGAGGCCGCCGAGCTGTACGACCCGGCGTCCGGGCGGCTGCTGACGATCGCGTCCACCGAGCCCGGCATCCAGGTCTAGAC
>NZ_JBHYKH010000015.1:42407-43066 GCF_042741275.1 Streptomyces sp. NPDC058964 | reverse complement strand
CTGATCGCCTTGCCGTTCACGGAGATCTCGAACGGCAGCATCGAGCCGTACAGCGCCGCGAGGCCGGTGACCGTCTCCGGGACGAACCACTGCTCCGCGCCGGGGCACGGCGGTTCGTCCGGCCCGGAGAAGTCCTCCGCCTGGAGGTCGCTCCGCTCGGTCAACTACCCGGACCGGTACTGGCACCTGAGCGGCGGCTTCGTGAAGCTCGACCCGATCGGCTCCGCCCCGGCCCGCCGCGACGCGACGTTCAGGCTCGTCGACGGCCTGGCCGACGCGTCCTGCTATTCCTTCGTCACGGCCGACGGCGGCTATCTGCGCCATCGCGACTTCGTGCTGCGCGCCGAACGCGACGACGGTTCGGCCCTGTTCGGGCAGGACGCGACCTTCTGCCCGCGCGCCTCCTCCTACTCCGGAGCGGTCATGCTGGAGTCGGTGAACTACCCGGGACGCTTCCTGCGCCATCAGAACTTCCAGCTCAGGCTGGACCAGTACCAGTACAGCGACCTGTACCGGGCGGACTCCGCGTTCCGGCTGGTCGACGGGCTTGCCTGAGCACGAGAACGAGAGACGGGGGGGGGGGGGGGGGGGGGCCCGGGGTGGTGTTGGGGGGTGGGTGTCTTGGCTTTGTGAGCACGGCCCCGCGCCGCGCGGGCGCG
>NZ_JBHYKH010000015.1:29614-42397 GCF_042741275.1 Streptomyces sp. NPDC058964 | reverse complement strand
CGGCCGCCTCTGACATTGTTTTAAACGCCCCCGCCCCCCAAGCGGCCCCCGCCGTTCTCTCAAGCGGTGTGTCCCAGACGTCGAAAGCCGTCTCAGACGTTGAAGCCGAGCGCGCGCAGCTGCTCGCGGCCGTCGTCCGTGATCTTGTCGGGGCCCCACGGCGGCATCCAGACCCAGTTGATGCGCAGCTCGCTCACCAGGCCGTCCGTGGCGGACTTGGCCTGGTCCTCGATGACGTCCGTCAGCGGGCAGGCCGCCGAGGTCAGGGTCATGTCGATCGTCGCGATGTTCGCGTCGTCGATGTGGATGCCGTAGATCAGGCCGAGGTTGACGACGTCGATGCCCAGCTCGGGGTCCACGACGTCATACAGGGCCTCGCGGAGTTCCTCCTCCGAGGCCGGCTTGGTCTCCACGGTGTCGCTCATGCCGTCTTCCTTTCGGCGTCGGCCCCGCCCAGGGCCTGGGCCGTCGCGTCCTTCCACGCCATCCAGCTGAGGAGGGCGCACTTGACCCGGGCCGGGTACTTGGAGACACCGGCGAACGCGACCGCGTCCTCCAGGATGTCCTCCATCACGTCGTCGGGCTCGAGCTTGCCCTTGGACTGCATCAGCTCCAGGAAGGTCTCCTGGATCTTCTGCGCGTCCGCCAGCTCCTTGCCGACGAGGAGTTCGTTCAGGACGGAGGCCGAGGCCTGGCTGATGGAGCAGCCCTGGCCCTCGTACGACACGTCCTCGATCGTCGTGCCCTGGTACTTCACACGAAGGGTGATCTCGTCGCCGCACGTCGGGTTCACATGGTGCACCTCGGCGTCGCCATTCCTCAGACCACGCCCGTGCGGGTTCTTGTAGTGGTCCAGGATGACTTCCTGGTACATCGAATCCAGCTTCACGGTTTCAGCACGCCCTTCAGCCGAAGAAGTTCCGTACGTGCTCCAGTCCGTCGACCAGAGCGTCGATCTCGGCCGGCGTGGAGTACAGATAGAACGACGCTCGCGTGGTCGCAGGAATTCCGTAGCGAAGGCAGACGGGCCGCGCGCAGTGGTGGCCGACGCGGACCGCGATGCCCTGCTCGTCGAGGACCTGGCCCACGTCGTGCGGGTGGATGTCACCGAGCGTGAAGGAGATCGCCGCACCCCGGTCCTCGGCCGTCGTCGGGCCGATGATCTTCAGGTCCGGCACCTCGGTGAGCCGCTTCACGGCGTACTCGGTGAGCGCGTGCTCGTGGGCGAGGATCTTGTCCATGCCGATCGAGTTGAGGTAGTCGATCGCCGCGCCCAGGCCGACCGCCCGGGCGATCGGGGGCGTGCCCGCCTCGAACTTGTGCGGTGCCGGGGCGTACGTCGACGAGTGCATCGACACGGTCTCGATCATCTCGCCGCCGCCGAGGAACGGAGGCAGGTCCTCCAGCAGCTCCTGGCGGCCCCAGAGGACGCCGATGCCGGTCGGGCCGCACATCTTGTGGCCGGTGAAGGCCACGAAGTCGGCCTGCAGGGCCTGCACGTCCAGCGGCATGTGCGGCGCGGCCTGCGAGGCGTCGATGCAGACCAGCGCACCGACCTCCTGGGCGCGTCGGACTATGGCCTCGACCGGGTTGACCGTGCCCAGGATGTTGGACACCAGGACGAAGGAGACGATCTTCGTCTTCTCCGTGATGATCTCGTCGATGTTGGAGAGGTCGAGGCGGCCGTCGTCGGTCAGCCCGAACCACTTCAGCTTCGCACCGGTGCGCTGCGCGAGCAGCTGCCACGGAACGATGTTGGAGTGATGCTCCATCTCCGTGATGACGATCTCGGTCTCGCGGTCCACACGGTAGGGCTCGTCGGCCCAGCCCAGCATGTTCGCCACGAGGTTCAGCGACTCGGAGGCGTTCTTGGTGAAGATCACCTCGTCGCGGCTGGGCGCGTTGATGAACGCGGCGACCTTGTCGCGCGCGCCCTCGTACAGCGCCGTGGCCTCCTCGGCGAGCACATGCACACCGCGGTGGACGTTGGCGTTGTAGCGCTCGTAGTACTCGCTCAGGGCGTCCAGCACCTGGCGCGGCTTCTGCGACGTCGCCGCGTTGTCCAGGTACACGAGCTTCTTGCCGTCGTGGACCAGTCGGTCCAGGACGGGGAAGTCCTTGCGGATCGCCTCGGTGTCGAGGAGGCCCGGCAGCTGTGTCACGCGGATGCGCCACCCTTCACGTATGCCTCGTAGCCCTCGTTCTCCAGCTTGTCGGCGAGCTCGGCGCCGCCGGACTCGACGATCCGGCCACCGGAGAACACGTGGACGTAGTCGGGCTTGATGTAGCGCAGGATGCGCGTGTAGTGCGTGATCAGCAGGGTGCCGACCTCGCCGGTCTCGCGGACGCGGTTGACGCCCTCGGAGACGATGCGAAGGGCGTCGACGTCCAGACCGGAGTCCGTCTCGTCGAGGATCGCGACCTTCGGCTTGAGCAGCTCGAGCTGGAGGATCTCGTGGCGCTTCTTCTCACCGCCGGAGAAGCCCTCGTTGACGTTGCGCTCGGCGAAGGACGGGTCCATGTTGAGGCGCTCCATGGCCTCCTT
Organism: Streptomyces sp. NPDC058964; assembly: GCF_042741275.1. NCBI lineage: Bacteria > Bacillati > Actinomycetota > Actinomycetes > Kitasatosporales > Streptomycetaceae > Streptomyces > Streptomyces sp. NPDC058964. The sequence goes on along the minus strand of NZ_JBHYKH010000015.1, from coordinate 39,852 downwards.
GACCTCCTTCACCCAGGTGCGCAGCTTGGGGGCCTCGCCGCGCACGGCGGTGGCGGAGGAGCGCAGGAAGTTGGAGACCGACACGCCCGGGACCTCGACCGGGTACTGCATCGCCAGGAACAGGCCCGCGCGGGCGCGCTCGTCGACGGACATCTCCAGGACGTCCTCGCCGTCGAGCAGCACGGAGCCGCCGGTGATCGTGTACTTCGGGTGACCCGCGAGCGAGTAGGCGAGGGTCGACTTGCCCGAGCCGTTGGGGCCCATGATGGCGTGCGTCTCGCCCTGCTTCACGGTGAGGTCGACGCCCTTGAGGATCTCCTTCGTGGCGTTGTCGGCCTCGACGGTGACGTGCAGGTCTCGGATTTCAAGCGTTGCCATGGGTGCCTCAGGACTCCTGGGTGAGGGAGACGAGCACGTCGTCCCCTTCGATCTTTACGGGGTATACGGGGACGGGGCGCGTCGCGGGAAGGCCGGACGGCTTGCCGGTGCGGAGGTCGAAGCTGGAGCCGTGCAGCCAGCACTCGATCTGGCAGTCCTCCACCTCGCCCTCGGAGAGCGACACGTTCGCGTGGGAGCAGATGTCGTGGATGGCGAAGACCTCGCCCTCGGTCTTGACGACCGAGACCGGCGTGCCGTCGAGTTCCACCCGCTTCGGGGTGTCCTCCTCCAGCTCGCTCAGCCCGCAGGCGCGTACGAACGACGTCATGCGACCGACGCCTCCAGCTCCTCTTCGATCTTGGCGAGCAGGCGCTCCTCGATGTCCGCGACACCGATCTGCTGGACCAGCCCGGCGAAGAAGCCGCGGACGACGAGGCGGCGGGCCTCGTGCTCCGGGATGCCGCGGGCCATCAGGTAGAAGAGCTGCTCGTCGTCGAAGCGGCCGGTGGCGGAGGCGTGTCCGGCGCCGACGATCTCGCCGGTCTCGATCTCCAGGTTGGGCACCGAGTCGACGCGGGAGCCGTCGGTCAGGACCAGGTTGCGGTTCATCTCGTAGGTGTCCGTGCCCTCGGCGCTGGCCTCGATCAGCACGTCGCCGATCCACACCGCGTGCGCCTCGTCGCCCTGGAGCGCGCCCTTGTAGACGACGTTCGACTTGCAGTGCGGGGCGTTGTGGGTGACCAGGAGACGGTGCTCCTGGTGCTGCCCGGCGTCGGTGAAGTACACGCCGAGCAGTTCGGCCTCGCCGCCGGTGCCCGCGTAGGTGACGCGCGGGTGCAGCCGGACGAGGTCGCCGCCGAAGGTCACGACGACCGACTTGAAGGACGCGTCGCGCCCGATGAGGGCGTTGTGCTGGGCCACGTGCACGGCCTTGTCGTCCCAGTCCTGGACGGAGACGACGGTCAGCTTGGCGCCGTCGCCCAGGATGAAGTCGACGTTGGCTGCGAGCACGGCGTCACCGGTGTGGTCGATGACGACGACGGCCTCGGCGAAGGCGCCCAGCTCGATGACCTGGTGGCCGAAGGCGACGCCGCCCTCGCCGTGCACGGCGATGCGGATCGGCTCGGTGAGCACCGTCTCCTTGGGGACGGTGACCACGCCGGCCTGCTCGAACGCCGAGTACGCCTGGGCGGCGACGCGGTCCACCGGGGTGCCCGCCCTGCCGATCCGCGCGTCGTCGCGGCCCACGGTCTCGACGGTCACGCCCTCGGGGGCCTCGACGGCGACCTTCACGCCCGCGCCGTTCGCGACGGCGGTGCCGTCGTGCAGGCCGCGCAGGCGCTCCAGCGGCGTGAACCGCCACTCCTCCTCGCGGCCGTGCGGGACCGGGAAGTCCGCCACGTCGAAGGACGGGGGCGCGCTCATGCGCGTGGCGACGGTCGACTCGGCGGCCACCGCGATCTGGCCCGCGGTGGTCGAGCCCAACGGTGGGGGTCCCCCCTGGCCGAGCGGAGTCGAGGGCTTGGGGGAGTTCTGAGCCTCAGCCATGGCTGTCGGTCTGCTCGCTTTCTTACGTGAGTGGCTTGATGGGACCGGCGGTGGCGATCAGCCGACCGCGCCTTCCATCTGGAGCTCGATCAGCCGGTTGAGCTCAAGGGCGTACTCCATGGGGAGTTCCTTGGCGATCGGCTCGACGAAGCCGCGCACGATCATCGCCATCGCCTCGAACTCGGACAGACCGCGGCTCATCAGGTAGAAGAGCTGGTCCTCGGAGACCTTGGAGACGGTCGCCTCGTGGCCCATGGACACGTCGTCCTCGCGGACGTCCACGTAGGGGTAGGTGTCGGAGCGGGAGATGGTGTCGACCAGCAGCGCGTCGCAGAGCACGTTGGACTTGGAGCCCGCGGCGCCCTCGCCGATCTCGATCAGGCCGCGGTAGGAGGTGCGGCCGCCGCCTCGCGCCACCGACTTGGAGACGATGTTGGAGGAGGTGTTCGGCGCCATGTGGACCATCTTGGAACCGGCGTCCTGGTGCTGGCCCTCGCCCGCGAAGGCGATGGAGAGGGTCTCGCCCTTGGCGTGCTCGCCCATCAGGTAGACGGCCGGGTACTTCATCGTCACCTTGGAGCCGATGTTGCCGTCGATCCACTCCATGGTCGCGCCCTCGTAGGCGACGGCGCGCTTGGTGACCAGGTTGTAGACGTTGTTCGACCAGTTCTGGATGGTCGTGTAGCGGCAGCGGGCGTTCTTCTTGACGATGATCTCGACGACCGCGCTGTGCAGCGAGTCCGACTTGTAGATCGGGGCCGTGCAGCCCTCGACGTAGTGCACGTAGGCACCCTCGTCGACGATGATCAGGGTCCGCTCGAACTGGCCCATGTTCTCCGTGTTGATACGGAAGTAGGCCTGGAGCGGGATCTCCACGTGGACGCCCGGCGGCACGTAGATGAAGGAGCCGCCCGACCACACGGCGGTGTTCAGCGACGCGAACTTGTTGTCACCCGCGGGGATGACGGTGCCGAAGTACTCCTTGAAGAGCTCCGGGTGCTCCTTCAGGGCGGTGTCGGTGTCCAGGAAGATGACGCCCTGCTCCTCCAGGTCCTCGCGGATCTGGTGGTAGACGACCTCCGACTCGTACTGCGCGGCGACACCGGCGACGAGGCGCTGCTTCTCCGCCTCCGGGATGCCGAGCTTGTCGTAGGTGTTCTTGATGTCCTCGGGCAGGTCCTCCCAGGACTCCGCCTGCTTCTCCGTGGAGCGCACGAAGTACTTGATGTTGTCGAAGTCGATGCCCGACAGGTCCGAGCCCCAGTTCGGCATGGGCTTCTTCTCGAAGAGCTTCAGGCCCTTGAGGCGCAGCTTCGTCATCCACTCCGGCTCGGACTTCTTCGCCGAGATGTCCCGGACCACGTCCTCGCCCAGACCACGCTTCGCAGAGGCGCCGGCCTCGTCGGAGTCGGCCCAACCGTATTCGTACTTGCCCAGACCCTCGAGTTCGGGGTGGGCAGTCTCCGTGGGGAGAGTCATGCGGGGTTCCTCCCGGCCGTGCTTGCAGATGCGTCAGGTGAAATCTTGGGGATGAACGTCGTGCAGACGCCGTCGCCGTGGGCGATGGTCGCCAGTCGCTGGACGTGCGTTCCGAGCAGCTCGGCGAAGATCTCCGTCTCCGCCTCGCACAGCTGGGGGAACTGCTCCGCGACATGGGCGACCGGGCAGTGGTGCTGGCACAGCTGCTCGCCGACCGGTGCGCTGCGCGCCGTAGCAGCGTACCCGTCCACGCTCAAGGCCTTGGCCAGTGCTTCGGCGCGCTTGTCGGGGGTGGCGCCCTCGACGGCCTTGCGGTACGCGCCCGCCTGCGCGGCGATCCGGGCGCGGGCGAAGGCGGCGACCGCCTCCTGGCCGCCCTCCCGCTCGGCGATCCAGCGGAGCGCGTCCGCGGCGAGCTTGTCGTACGACTGGTCGAAGGCGTCGCGTCCGCAGTCGGTGAGCGCGAAGACCTTGGCGGGGCGGCCGCGGGTGCGCGTGCCGTACACGCGCTGCTCGCGGGCTTCCACGACGTCGTCGGCGGCCAGCGCGTCCAGATGCCGCCGTACGGCGGCCTGGGTCAGGCCCAGCCGCCCTGCGAGCTCGGCGACGGTCGACGGTCCGTGGTCCAGGATGGACCGCGCGACGCGGTTGCGCGTGGAGCGCTCACCGGTCACGAGCTCCTCGTGAGTGGCCCCCGAGGGGGTCTCCCGAACCTCGCCGACGTTTTTCACAACGCCATTGTTGCGTAATTCTTCAGAGCCTGACAAGCCGCGCCGTTCCGCCCCGGCGGTGCCCTGCATCACTTAGGTATACCTAATCCGACCTGCGGAAACGATCTTCGGTCGGCCAAACCGGTGGCAGCGTCCGAGATCTTCGGGAACACTCCCGAACCATGCCCACACCCGCCCCGACCGGCCCCCTTGTCACCCGCGAGACGCTCGCCGCACAGCTGCGCACACTGGGCGTCGAGACCGGTGAGACCCTGCTGGTCCACTCCTCGCTCAGTTCGCTCGGCTGGGTCTGCGGTGGTGCCGTCGCGGTCGTCCAGGGGCTGCTCGACGTCCTCGGCCCGGACGGCACCGTGGTCGTCCCCACCCAGTCCGGCGACGTGTCGGACCCGGCCCTGTGGGGGAACCCGCCGGTGCCCCGGCAGTGGTGGGAGCGGATCCGGGCGAGCATGCCCGCCTACGACCCGTCGATCACCCCGTCCCGCGGGGTGGGCGTGATCCCGGAGACCGTGCGCACCTGGCCGGGCGCCCTGCGCAGCGCCCATCCGCAGACCTCCTTCGCGGCCCTCGGACGGCAGGCACCGGAGATCGTCCAGGGCCACTCCCCCGACTGCCGGCTCGGCGAGCGCAGCCCCCTGGCCCGGCTGGAGGAGCGGGGCGCCCGGGTACTGATGATCGGCACCGGCTACGACACCTGCACCAGCTTTCACCTGGCCGAGTACCGCATACCCGCCCCGCTCGTCCCGGTCGGCCGGCCGGCTCCCGGAGGCGGCTGGGAGGAGGTGACCGAGGTGTCGATCACCTCGGAGCGCTTCGACGAGCTCGGCCACGACTTCGAACGGGACCGGCCCGTCGTGCGCGGGAGGGCGGGAGCGGCCGAGGCACGGCTGTTCCCCGTGGCCGCCGCGGTCGCCTACGCGGAGCGGTGGCTGCCCCTGCACCGTCCCCGTGCGGAGGAGTTCCTGCACCCGCCCGTCTGAGTGACGGAACACCTACCTAGACTCTGGACCCATGCGAAGTGAGCCCGTGGTCCAGGTCCAGGCCCTGGTGAAGCGGTACGGCACGAAGACCGCGGTGAACGGCCTCGACCTGGTGGCCCAGGCGGGAGTGACCGCCGTGCTCGGTCCCAACGGGGCGGGCAAGTCGACGACGGTCGAGACCTGCGAGGGGTACCGGAAGCCGGATTCCGGCACGGTGCGCGTCCTGGGCCTCGACCCCGTCCGGCACTCCGCCGAGCTGCGGCCCCGCATCGGCGTGATGCTCCAGTCCGGCGGCGTCTACTCGGGCGCGCGGGCGGACGAGATGCTGCGCCACGTGGCCCGGCTGCACGCGCATCCGCTGGACGTCGACACGCTCGTCGAACGGCTCGGCCTCGGCAGCTGCGGCAGGACCGGCTACCGGCGGCTGTCCGGCGGGCAGCAGCAGCGGCTGGCCCTGGCCATGGCCGTGGTGGGCCGCCCGGAGCTGGTGTTCCTGGACGAGCCGACGGCCGGTCTCGACCCGCAGGCCCGCCGGGCCACCTGGGACCTGGTGCGCGACCTGCGCGACGACGGCGTCTCCGTGATCCTCACCACCCATTACATGGAAGAGGCCGAGCAGCTCGCCGACGACGTCGCGATCATCGACGCGGGCAGGGTGATCGCCCAGGGCTCCCCCGAGGAGCTGTGCAAGGGCGGCGCCGAGAACACGCTGCGCTTCACCGGCCGCCCCGGCCTCGACGTCAGCTCCCTGCTCAAGGCGCTCCCGGCCGACTGCACGGCCGCCGAGCTGACACCGGGCTCGTACCGGGTGGTCGGCAAGGTCGATCCGCAGCTGCTCGCGACGGTGACCTCGTGGTGCGCCCAGCACGGGGTGATGCCGGACCGGATCTCGGTCGAGCGGCACACACTCGAAGACGTGTTTCTGGAGCTGACCGGCAAGGAGCTGCGCTCGTGACCACCGCGGGTACCTACACCCCCAAGCCCGGCGCGGCCCCGCTGCCCCGCATGATCGCGGCACAGGCGGCGCTGGAGACGAGGATGCTGCTGCGCAACGGCGAGCAGCTGCTGCTCACCGTCGTCATCCCGACGCTGCTGCTCGTGCTCTTCAGCTCCGTGGACATCGTCGACACCGGCTCCGGCAAGGCCGTCGACTTCCTCGCACCGGGCATCCTGGCCCTCGCCGTGATGTCGACCGCCTTCACCGGCCAGGCCATCGCGACGGGCTTCGAGCGCCGCTACGGCGTGCTCAAGCGGCTGGCCTCGTCCCCGCTGCCCCGCTGGGGCCTGATGGCCGCGAAGACGGCGTCCGTGCTGGTCACCGAGGTTCTCCAGGTGATCCTGCTGACGGTGATCGCCCTCGCGCTCGGCTGGTCCCCGCACGGCAACCCGTTCGCCGTCCTGCTCCTGCTGGTCCTGGGCACGGCCGCGTTCTCCGGGCTCGGCCTGCTGATGGCCGGCACGCTCAAGGCGGAGGCGACGCTGGCCGCCGCCAACCTGGTCTTCCTGCTGCTGCTCGTCGGCGGCGGTGTCATCGTCCCGCTGGACAAGTTCCCGCCCGGCGCCCAGGACGTCCTCGGGCTGCTGCCCATCGCCGCGCTGTCGGACGGACTGCGGGAGGTGCTCCGGCACGGGGCCGCGATGCCCTGGGGCGACCTGGGGATCCTGGCCGTGTGGGCGCTCGTGGGGCTGGCGGCGGCCGGCAGGTTCTTCCGCTGGGAGTGAGCCAGGGGCGAGCCGGTGTGACACGTTCGACGCAGACCCTCGTGAAAGCGTGCACAAGCAGCGCCCTACGATGGTGCACGTGCCAAAGCTGACCCGCGCCGACGCCGTAGCGGCCCTGCGCAACCCGCTCGCCCTCATCGCCGAACGCTGGACCCCGGCCCCCCGGACGGTCCGGCGGGCGGCCCTCGCCGCACTCGTCATGTCGGTGGTCATCGTGGTCACCGGCGGTGCCGTACGGCTGACCGGCTCGGGCCTGGGCTGCCCGACCTGGCCCACCTGCACCGACGATTCGCTGACAACCACCAGCGCGATGGGCGTCCACGGCGCCATCGAGTTCGGCAACCGCATGCTGACGTACGTGCTGTGCGCCGCCGTCGGCTGGGCGATCATCGCCGCACGCTCGGAAAAGCCGTGGCGGCGCAGCCTCACCCGGCTCGGCTGGGCCCAGTTCTGGGTGGTCATGGGCAACGCGGTGCTCGGCGGGATCGTGGTCCTGGTCGGCCTCAACCCGTACACGGTCGCGGCCCACTTCCTGCTGTCGTCGGCGCTCATCGCCGTCGCCGCGGTGATGTGGCAGCGCACCCGGGAGGGTGACGGGGCGCCGCGTCCGCTGGTCGGCAAGGCGGTCACACAGCTGGTGTGGTGCCTGGTCGTCGCGTCCGGCCTGCTCGTCGCGGTCGGCACGGTGGTCACCGGGGCCGGACCGCACGCGGGCGACTCCAGCGAGGTGGACCGGATCCCGATCGACTGGGAGACGGTCGCCAAGCTGCACGCCGTGCTCGCGTGGATCGTGGTGACGCTGACCTTCGCGCTGTGGTTCGTCCTGAAGGCGGTGGACGCGCCGAAGGGTCCGCTGGACCGGACCCGCGAGCTGTTCGTCGTACTGCTGGCCCAGGGCGTGATCGGCTATGTCCAGTACTTCACCCATCTTCCCGAGGCCCTGGTCGCCCTGCACATGCTGGGCTCGTCCGTGATGTGGATCTGGGTGCTGCGCGTGCTTCTGTCGCTGCGGGAGCGCCCCGAGGCGGTGGCGGACCTGCCCGGACCCGCGGCGGAGACGCCGGTCGGCACGCGCGCGTGAGTCACCCGTACGCCGTCACGAGCGCGTCGATGGCCGGTCCCAGATAGCTGCGGGTCAGCCCGCTCCTGCGGGCCGTCCACTCCGGGGCCGGCGGTGGCGGGTCCGAGTACCGGCGGCGCCGGATGTCCTCGACCACCTCGACGGGTGCCCCCAGTCCGGGCAGCAGGTCCAGGGACTCCCGCTTGGAGATGAGCCGCCCCTCGCGCAGGGTGACGGTCGCGCGGGCGAAGGTCATCAGCCCGAGGTCGACCCAGGCGTCCTGCTTCCACAGGTGCGGCTTGCGGACGGCCGGCCGCCAGAACTCCCGCTGGTCGCGCACGACGAAGTCGTCGAGTTCCCGGTCCGGGACCGGTGGGAGCAGCTCCGCCGGTGACCGTCCGTGCAGCACCCGCCCGAAGACGTGCAGCTCACGCCGGGTCACGGGGGTGACCGTCCGCCGCATCACCCGGTTGTGCGCCCAGGTCAGATGCTGGTGGTCCGCGTCGCCGAGCGTGGTCGTGGTCAGGTAGCTGCAGTGCAGCCCGGCGGCGAGCGGCTCGGCGCGCAGCGCGCGGTGCAGGACGACGGCCCTGCGTACGGTGCTCAGCCTCAGGGGGTGCTCCAGCACCGCGATGAGGTCCAGATCGCTGCGGCCCTCCTGGTAGTCGCCCCCGGCGAGCGAGCCGTGCGCCCAGACGGCGACGGGGGCGAGGACCGCGAGGCCGGTGAGAAAGCGGTCGAGCAGAGCGTCCGTCGGCATGGGCCCAGTCTGTACAGCTCAGGCGAGGCCGTAAACCCGCTGTGCGTTCCCCGCCGCGACCAGCCGGGCCACCCGTTGCGCGTCCGTCAGCGACCACGCCCCCTCGGCGACCCAGGCGCCCAGCACCCGCCCGAGGGCCTCGCGGAACAGCTGTGCGCCCACGACGTGCAGTTCGGGCAGCCCGTGGGCGCCGCTGGAGAACAGGACCTTGCCGAAGGGGGCCAGTTCCAGGATCTCGGCGAGGACCGTCGCCGCACGGGCGCCGGTGCGGGCGAGCGCGGCGCCGGAGTCGGCGAAGACGTGCGGGAAGACGCCGGCGAGATGGGCGGCGTGCCGGTGGTACGGATAGCCGTGCAGCAGGACCAGATCCGTGCCGAGACCCGCGGTGGCCCGTACGAAGTCCGTCAGCAGGACCGGGTCCGTACGGTCGATGCGCGCCCCCGGCTCACCGAGTCCGGCGTGCAGTTGCAGCGGCAGACCGGAGGCGACCGCGATCCACAGCAGGTGCCGCAGCAGCACCGGGTCGCTCAGCTCCCCGCCGACCCGGCGCCCGGCCAGCCACCGGCCCGCCGCGCCCCGTACCTCCCCCGGCCCGGGGGGTTCCGGCGCCAGCGCGAGACCGTGCCGCACGCCCGCCACGGAGGTGAAGGCGACGGCGTTCGCGGCGGCCCCGTGCACCGACTCGGCGAGGTTGGCGAGGAACGACTCGACGGTTCCGGAGGTGTCGGCGACCTGCTCGGCGAGGAGTTCCAGGCGCACGATCTCGCGGGCCTCGGCCGCGCCGGCGGAGGCCATCTCGGCGGGGCCCGTGAGGTCGCCGGGCAGCCCGGTGTCGACCAGATAGGTGGTGATCCCGGTACCGCGCAGCAGACGCCGGCCCGCCTCCAGCACGCCCAGCTCGCGGCGCCGGGCGAGGTAACGCGCGGGCGGACAGTGCGGCTCCAGGCCGAGCAGCGGGGGGCACCAGCGGCGTACGGCGAAGCCCGTCTGGGTGTCGAACAGGGTGGTACCGGCAGCGGGTGGCCCCTCGGTCCGGGCGAGCTGGGCCTCGAACGTGCCGAGGCCCAGTTCCGTCCTCAGTACGCCGTGGCAGTACTGGTCCACCAGGGACGGCGTTTCGATCATCCTGGCTCCCCGTCGACTGGACCTCGTCCTCTCTCAGGTCCTAACGGGTGAACCGGGTGTCAGGTGTTGCTCGGAGTGTCAGCTGTTGGCCGGACCGCCGACCTGGATCCCCGCCATCCGCTTCCACTCGTACCGGCCGGTCGTCACCTTGGCGGCGAACTCGCCGTCGAATGCCTCGTGGACGGTGATGCCGGCCTTCTCCACCGCCTTCTCGGCGATCGCGTAGCTGGGCGCCACCAGGTCGCCCCAGCCGCCGTCCTCGCCGACGAGCACGATGCGGGCGCCGCGCTCGCCGATGTAGGCCACCTGGCCCTCGGCGCCTCCGTGCGCCTTGGAGAAGGCGCTGATCTGCTGGGCGAGGCGCGCCACCTTGCGCTCGGCCTTCGGGTCAACCTGCTGCGTGTCTGCCATGGCCAGGATGCTACCGACGGGTAGCCGAAACGGCGACGGGTGGGGTG
>NZ_JBHYKH010000015.1:13664-29604 GCF_042741275.1 Streptomyces sp. NPDC058964 | reverse complement strand
GACCCCGGCAGAGCGAGCGCCCGAGCGCCCGCGTGCGTCCGCGCGGCGCGGTGTGGGTGAGCGGCTCCGCCGCCGCCCCCCCCCCCCCCCCACCCTCTCGGCTCCGCTCGCGCAGGGGGACCCCCATCACCCGTCGCCCGGGTCTTGTGGGGCTACCGCAGGAAGGGGTCCACCGCCACGGCGACGAACAGCAGCGACACATAGGTGATGGACCAGTGGAACAGGCGCATCTCCTTCAGCTTCACGCCCGTCACCTCCGCCTTGGCGCGGTTCTGCAGGGCGTGCGCCTCCCACAGCCACCAGCCGCCCGCCACCAGCGCGACCAGGCTGTAGAACCAGCCCGTGTAGCCGAGCGGGGTCAGCAGCAGCGAGACGGCGACCATCACCCAGCTGTAGATGACGATCTGCTTGGCGACGACCTTGTTGGAGGCGATGACCGGCAGCATCGGCACCCCGACGCGCGCGTAGTCCTCCCTCACCTTCATGGACAGCGGCCAGTAGTGCGGCGGCGTCCAGAAGAACATCACCAGGAAGAGGACGACCGGCGCCCACGACATCGAGTTCGTGACGGAGGACCAGCCGATCAGCACGGGCATGCAGCCGGCGATGCCGCCCCACACGATGTTCTGCGACGTACGCCGTTTGAGGATCATCGTGTAGACGACGACGTAGAAAAGGAGCGCTCCGAGCGACAGCCAGGCAGACAGCCAGTTGACGGTGAGGCCGAACAGCAGCGTCGAGACGACGGCCAGAGTGATGCCGAAGGCGAGGCACTCGCGCGGGCTGACCATGCCGGTGACCAGCGGGCGCTGCGACGTACGGTCCATGAGTGCGTCGATGTCGCGGTCGATGTACATGTTCAGCGCGTTGGCGCCGCCTGCGGAGAGGTAGCCGCCGACGCAGGTGAGCAGCACCAGGCCGAGGTCCGGCACACCCTGCTGCGCCAGGAACATCACCGGAACGGTGGTGATCAGCAGCAGCTCGATGATCCGCGGCTTGGTCAGCGCCACGAAAGCCTTGACACGGGCCCCGAACGGCCGGTGGCTCGGGCTCTCGCTCGCACCGAGCACCCCCGCTGGACGGGATTCGACGGCCGTCACGCACACCCCTGACAGAGACATCCCAGCGAGCCCCGCCGTGTGAACTCACGGTAAGGGCTCGCGCGTACCACGCCACTGTAGACGTTGCCCAGACCCGGACATTCGCGGGGGTGGGGTCGTGTTGGGGGGCATGCCTTTCGAGAGGTGGTACGGCTCGATTGAGCAGTCAGATGAGCGGCTCCGTATTCATGTGCCGAATGCGATCCGGAGTGGTCGGGAGGCGGATCCCCGCAAGGCCCGGCAGTCTGGAATGACTCGAAAAAATGCACGTCTTTACGGGGGTAGGCTCAGCAAAGGCCGGTGGGCACCCAGTGCACCGGCAGCCGGTTGGGCACGTGCCCGGAAGACCGGCTACCGACATGTGGAGAGGAGCCCTGACTCAGGGTGAGCACCAAGCCGACCACCACAGACCTCGAGTGGACCGAGCTGGACCAGCGGGCCGTGGACACCGCCCGCGTCCTGGCCGCAGATGCCGTACAGAAGGTCGGCAACGGCCATCCCGGTACGGCGATGAGCCTGGCTCCGGCCGCCTACACCCTTTTCCAGAAGGTGATGCGGCACGATCCGGCCGACCCCGAGTGGGTCGGACGCGACCGTTTCGTGCTGTCCGCCGGTCACTCGTCCCTGACCCTCTACACGCAGCTCTACCTGGCCGGTTTCGGCCTGGAGCTGGACGACCTGAAGTCCTTCCGCACCTGGGGCTCGAAGACCCCGGGCCACCCGGAGTACGGGCACACCAAGGGCGTCGAGACGACGACCGGCCCGCTCGGCCAGGGCGTCGCCAACGCGGTGGGCATGGCGATGGCCGCCCGGTACGAGCGCGGCCTGTTCGACCCGGACGCCCCGCTGGGCGAGTCCCCCTTCGACCACTTCGTGTACGTCATCGCGGGTGACGGCTGCCTGCAGGAGGGCATCTCCGCGGAGGCGTCCTCGCTCGCCGGCCACCAGGAGCTCGGCAACCTGATCCTGCTGTGGGACGACAACCACATCTCGATCGAGGGCGACACCGAGACGGCCGTCTCCGAGGACACCGCCAAGCGCTACGAGGCGTACGGCTGGCACGTGCAGCGCATCGCCCCGAAGCCGGACGGCGACCTGGACCCGCACGCCATCTACAACGCGATCGAGGCCGCGAAGAAGGTCACGGACAAGCCGTCCTTCATCGCGATGCGCTCGATCATCGCCTGGCCGGCCCCGAACGCGCAGAACACCGAGGCCGCCCACGGCTCGGCGCTCGGCGACGACGAGGTCGCGGCCACCAAGCGCGTCCTCGGCTTCGACCCGGAGAAGACCTTCGAGGTCTCCGACGAGGTCATCGCCCACACCCGCCAGGCCCTCGACCGTGGCGCGCAGGCCAAGGCCGAGTGGGAGAAGTCCTTCCAGCTGTGGCGTGACAACAACAACGAGCGCGCCGCCGAGTTCGACCGGATCAGCAAGGGCGAGCTGCCCACCGGCTGGGAGGAGAAGCTCCCGGTCTTCGAGCCGGGCAAGGGCATCGCCACCCGCGCGGCCTCCGGCAAGGTGCTGCAGGCGCTGGGCGCGGTCGTCCCCGAGCTGTGGGGCGGCTCCGCCGACCTCGCCGGGTCGAACAACACCACGATCGACAAGGACAGCTCGTTCCTGCCGGCGGACAACCCGCTGCCCGAGGCGAACCCGTACGGCCGCACGATCCACTTCGGCATCCGCGAGCACTCCATGGGCGCGGAGATGAACGGCATCGCCCTGCACGGCAACACCCGGATCTACGGCGGTACCTTCCTCGTCTTCTCCGACTACATGCGCAACGCGGTGCGGCTGTCGGCCCTGATGCACCTGCCGGTGACGTTCGTGTGGACCCACGACTCCATCGGCCTCGGCGAGGACGGCCCGACCCACCAGCCGGTCGAGCACCTGGCCTCGCTGCGCGCGATCCCCGGTCTGAACGTCGTCCGTCCCGCGGACGCCAACGAGACCGCGATCGCCTGGCGCGAGATCCTCAAGCGCTACACCAAGGAGTTCGGCAAGGGCGCCCCGCACGGCCTCGCGCTGACCCGCCAGGGCGTGCCGGTGTACGAGCCCAACGACGACGCCGCGCGCGGCGGTTACGTCCTGTTCGAGGCCGAAGGCGGTGAGCCGCAGGTGATCCTGATCGCCACCGGCTCCGAGGTGCACGTCGCCGTCGAGGCGCGCGAGCAGCTCCAGGCGGACGGCGTCCCGACGCGGGTCGTGTCCATGCCGTCCGTGGAGTGGTTCGAGGAGCAGGACCAGGGGTACCGGGACTCCGTCCTGCCGCAGTCCGTGAAGGCGCGGGTCGCGGTGGAGGCGGGCATCGGCCTCACCTGGCACAAGTACGTCGGGGACGCCGGTCGCATCGTTTCCCTGGAGCACTTCGGTGCTTCCGCCGACGGCAAGGTCCTCTTCCGGGAGTTCGGCTTCACTGCGGAGAACGTGGCCGCCAAGGCCCGGGAATCCCTCGCCGCCGTCCAGCGCTGACGCTCATATACGACACGTAGGAGATGTAATTCCATGACAGACGCACTGAAGCGCCTCTCCGAGGAGGGCGTCGCGATCTGGCTGGACGACCTGTCGCGCAAGCGGATCACGTCCGGCAACCTTGCCGAGCTGATCGACCAGCAGCACGTCGTGGGCGTTACCACCAACCCGACGATCTTCCAGAAGGCGATCTCTTCGGGAGACGGCTACGAGCAGCAGGTGGCGGACCTCGCCGCCCGCAAGGTCACCGTCGACGAGGCCATCCGCATGATCACCACGGCGGACGTCCGTGACGCCGCCGACATCCTGCGCCCCGTCTTCGACGCCACCGACGGCCAGGACGGGCGAGTGTCGATCGAGGTCGACCCGCGGCTGGCGCACAACACGAAGGCGACCGTCGCCGAGGCCAAGCAGCTGGCCTGGCTGGTCGACCGCCCCAACACGCTCATCAAGATCCCGGCCACCAAGGCGGGTCTGCCGGCGATCACCGAGGTCATCGGTCTCGGCATCAGCGTCAACGTCACGCTGATCTTCTCGCTGGAGCGCTACCGCGAGGTCATGGACGCCTACCTCGCCGGTCTGGAGAAGGCGAAGGAGCGCGGTCTCGACATCTCGCTGATCCGTTCGGTGGCGTCCTTCTTCGTGTCCCGTGTGGACACCGAGATCGACAAGCGCCTCGACGCCCTGGGCACCCCCGAGGCCAAGGCGCTGCGCGGCAAGGCTGCCGTCGCCAACGCGCGCCTCGCCTACCAGGCCTACGAGGAGGTCTTCTCCTCGGACCGCTGGAGCGTGCTGGAGAACGCGGGCGCCCGCAAGCAGCGTCCGCTGTGGGCCTCGACCGGTGTGAAGGACCCGGCGTACAAGGACACGATGTACGTCGACGACCTGGTGGCGCCGAACACGGTGAACACCATGCCGGAGGCCACCCTGGACGCGGTCGCCGACCACGGCGAGATCCGCGGCGACGCCGTCGGCGGCACCTACGAGCAGGCCCGTGCCGAGCTCGACGCCGTCGAGAAGCTCGGGATCTCGTACGACGACGTGGTCCAGGTCCTGGAGGACGAGGGCGTCGAGAAGTTCGCGGCGTCCTGGAACGACCTGCTGAAGTCGACCGAGGCCGTACTGGAGCGCCTCGCCCCCTCGGAGGGCTGAAATCTTGTCGAGCAGCAACCCGCTGCGTGACCCCGCAGACCGACGGCTCCCGCGTATCGCGGGGCCGTCGGGCCTGGTCATTTTCGGCGTCACGGGTGATTTGTCACGTAAGAAGCTGATGCCCGCGGTGTATGACCTTGCGAACCGTGGTCTGCTTCCGCCGGGTTTCTCGCTGGTCGGCTTCGCCCGCCGCGAGTGGGCGAACGAGGACTTCGCGCAGGAGGTCCACGACGCCGTCAAGGAGCACGCCCGTACGCCGTTCCGCGAGGAGGTCTGGCAGCAGCTCATCCAGGGGATGCGCTTCGTGCAGGGCACCTTCGACGACGACGACGCGTTCGAGCGGCTGCGCGCCACGATCGACGAGCTGGACAAGGCACAGGGCACGGGCGGCAACTTCGCCTTCTACCTGTCGGTGCCGCCGCGCTCCTTCCCGGTCGTCATCCAGCAGCTCAAGAAGCACGGCCTGGCCGACCAGGAGGGCGGTTCCTGGCGACGCGCGGTCATCGAGAAGCCGTTCGGCCACGACCTGAGGTCGGCCGAGGAGCTGAACAAGGTCGTGCACGAGGTGTTCGAGCCGGACCAGGTGTTCCGGATCGACCACTACCTCGGCAAGGAGACGGTCCAGAACATCCTGGCGCTGCGCTTCGCCAACACCATGTTCGAGCCGATCTGGAACCGGTCCTTCGTGGACCACGTGCAGATCACCATGGCCGAGGACATCGGCATCGGCGGCCGCGCCGGCTACTACGACGGCATCGGCGCCGCCCGTGACGTCATCCAGAACCACCTCCTCCAGCTGATGGCCCTCACCGCGATGGAGGAGCCCGCCTCCTTCGACGCGGACGCGCTGGCCGCGGAGAAGGAGAAGGTGCTCGGCGCGGTACGGCTACCCAAGGACCTGGGCCGCAGCACCGTGCGCGGGCAGTACGCGGGCGGCTGGCAGGGCGGCGAGAAGGTCATCGGCTACCTGCAGGAAGAGGGCATCGACGCCAAGTCGAAGACCGACACCTACGCGGCGATCAAGCTGGAGATCGACAACCGCCGCTGGGCGGGCGTCCCCTTCTACCTGCGCACCGGCAAGCGGCTCGGCCGCCGGGTCACCGAGATCGCGGTCGTCTTCCAGCGGGCCCCGCACTCCCCCTTCGACCACACGGCGACGGAGGAGCTGGGCCAGAACGCGGTCGTCATCCGCGTCCAGCCCGACGAGGGCATCACGGTCCGCTTCGGCTCCAAGGTGCCGGGCACCTCGATGGAGATCCGGGACGTGTCGATGGACTTCGCCTACGGCGAGTCCTTCACGGAGTCCAGCCCGGAGGCGTACGAGCGGCTGATCCTGGACGTGCTGCTCGGCGACGCCAACCTCTTCCCGCGCACGGAGGAGGTCGAGCAGTCCTGGAAGATCCTCGACCCGATCGAGCAGTACTGGGACAAGCACGGCAAGCCCGCGCAGTACCCGTCGGGCACCTGGGGTCCTGCCGAGGCCGACGAGATGCTCGCACGAGACGGACGGAGCTGGCGCCGGCCATGAAGATAGATCTCACGGACACCACGGCCAGCAAGATCAACAAGGCGCTGGTGCAAGGCCGCCGCGCCATCGGTACTCCCGCCGTCGGCATGGTGCTGACCCTGGTCATCGTCACCGACGAGGAGAACGCGTACGACGCGCTGAAGGCGGCCAACGACGCCTCCCGCGAGCACCCCTCGCGCACGCTCGTGGTCATCAAGCGCGTCTCCCGCTCCCCCCGTGACCGCACGTCCTCGCGGATGGACGCGGAGGTGCGGGTGGGCGCGGACGCGGGCACCGGCGAGACGGTGGTGCTGCGGCTGTACGGCGAGGTGGCCGACCATGCCGACTCGGTCGTCCTGCCGCTGCTGCTGCCGGACGCCCCGGTCGTCGTCTGGTGGCCGGTGAACGCCCCGCTCGATCCGGCCAAGGACCCGCTGGGCGCTCTCGCGCAGCGCCGGGTCACCGACACCTACGCGGCCGAGCAGCCGGTACGGGAGCTGTCGGCCCGCGCCGACGCCTACACGCCCGGCGACACGGACCTCTCCTGGACCCGCATCACGCCCTGGCGCTCGATGCTGGCCGCGGCCCTGGACCAGGTCGTGTGCGAGGTGAAGGCCGTCGAGGTGGAGGGCGAGGAGTTCAATCCGAGCTGCGAACTGCTGGCGATGTGGCTCGCCGACCGCCTCGACGTCCCCGTCAAGCGCTCGCTGTCCTCCGGCCCCGGGCTCACCGCGGTCCGCCTGGACACCAGCGGTGGCGCGATCACCCTGGACCGCGCGGACGGCTCGCTGGCCACGCTGTCCATCGAGGGCCAGCCCGACCGTGCGGTGGCACTCAAGCGGCGTGACACGGCCGAGCTGATCGCGGAGGAGCTGCGCCGGCTCGACCCGGACGACACCTACGCCTCGGCGCTGCGGTACGGGGTGGACCGGCTGAACGGGGTGCCCGGGCAGACGCCCGCCGAGGAGGCCGCCGCAGAAGCCGCCGCCGCGCCTGCGAAGAAGACGGCCGCCCGGAGGTCCACGGCCCCGGCTCCCGCGAAGAAGGCGGCGAAGTGAGCACTCCGCAACTGGTCGTGCACCGCGACAAGGAACTGATGGCACAGGCCGCCGCGGCCCGGCTGATCACCAAGATCGTGGACGCGCAGTCCTCGCGCGGCTCCGCGTCCGTGGTGCTCACCGGTGGCCGCAACGGCAACGGCCTGCTGGCCGCCCTGGCGGCCGCCCCCGCCCGGGACGCCGTCGACTGGGGCCGCCTCGACGTGTGGTGGGGCGACGAACGCTTCCTCCCGGAGGGCGACCCGGAACGCAACGTCACCCAGGCCCGCGAGGCGCTGCTGGACGCGGTGCCGCTGGACCCGAAGCGCGTGCACCCCATGCCCGCGTCGGACGGTCCGTACGGCGCCGACGTGGACGCGGCGGCGGCCGGTCACGCCGAGGAACTGGCCCGTGCGGCCGGTCCGGAGAACCACGGCGCCGTGCCCACCTTCGACGTCCTGCTCCTGGGTGTCGGCCCGGACACGCACGTGGCCTCGCTCTTCCCGGAGCTGCCCGGGGTCCGGGAGACGGAGCGCACGGTGGTCGGCGTCCACGGCGCCCCCAAGCCGCCGCCGACCCGTGTCAGCCTCACCCTTCCGGCGATCAGGTCGGCCCGTGAGGTGTGGCTCCTGGCGGCCGGCGAGGACAAGGCGAACGCCGTGGCGATGGCCCTGTCGGGCGCCGGCGAGATCCAGGCCCCGGCGGCGGGCGCGTACGGCAGACAGCGCACCCTGTGGCTCCTGGACGCGGCGGCGGCCGCACAGCTTCCCCGGTCAATGTATCCGCCGGCCTCACCGTAGATCCCGGTAACCGTCCCAGGGGGCTCCGGCCCCCAGGGCGGGGTCGGGACGACTACTTCACCGACCCCGCCATCACCCCCTGCACGAAGTGCCGCTGGAACGCGAAGAACACCATCACCGGCACGATCAGCGACAGGAACGCGCCGGGTGCCAGGACGTCGATGTTGCTGCCGAACTGGCGGATCTGGGACTGGAGTTGTACCGTCAGCGGCTGCGAGGAGCTGTCGGCGAAGAGCAGGGCCACCAGCATGTCGTTCCAGACCCACAGGAACTGGAAGATGGCCAGGCTGGCGATCGCCGGGCGCCCCACCGGCAGGACCAGGCGCGTGAAGATGCGCCATTCGCTGCCGCCGTCCATCCGCGCCGCCTCGAGCATCTCCTTCGGCATCTCGGCGAAGTAGTTGCGCAGCAGGAACACGGCGAACGGCAGTCCGTAGGCGACGTGGAAGAGCACGACGCCGGGAATGGTGCCGAACAGGCCGAGTTCGCCGAAGAGTTTGGCCACCGGCAGCAGGCCGATCTGGACCGGCACCACCAGCAGCGCCACCACCAGGAGGAAGAGCGGCTCGCGGCCGGGGAAGTCCAGCCAGGCGAAGGCGTATCCGGCGAGCGCGGCGATGACGACGACCAGGGTCGTGGCCGGCACCGAGATCAGCACGGTGTTCCAGAACGCCTGGGTCATGCCGGAGTTCTTCAGCAGTGCCGAGTAGTTGTCGAACGACAGTTGCCCGGGGCTCGCCAGGGCCGTCCACCAGCCGCCCTTCGCGGTGTCCTGCGCCGACCGCAGTGAGGATACGAACAGTCCCGCGAGCGGGGTCAGCCAGACCAGGCCGATCACCACCAGGAAGGCCTGGACCAGTCCGTTGCCCAGGCCGCGCCTGACCGTGTTCATTGCCGAGTTCATCGCCGAGTTCATCGCTGACTCCTACGGAAACGGCGGACGTTGAAGACCATCGCGGGGACCACCAGGATCAGGAGCAGCACGCCGAGGGCACTGCCCAGGCCCTGGTTGTTGCCGCCACCGAAGGACACCAGCCACATCTGGGTCGCGAGGACCGTGGCGTCCTCCTGCACCGGTCCCGGCGCGATGATGTAGACGAGGTCGAAGACCTTCATCACGTTGATCACGAGGGTCACGAACACCACGGTCAGCACGGGGGCGAGCAGCGGGACCGTGATCCTGCGGAAGATCTGCCACTCGTTCGCGCCGTCCATCCGGGCCGCCTCCAGCGCGTCCCGCGGGAGTGTGGCCAGACCCGCGCCGATCAGCACCATCGCGAAGCCCGTCCAGATCCACAGGTACGCCCCGATGATCGCCGGCGTGACGAGTGCCGGTCCGAGCCAGGAGATGCCCTGGTAGGGCGGCGCGAAGTTCGACGCGGGCAGCTTCACCGTGTACGAGCCCGCGTGGAGCCCGGGGAAGCGGAAGGATCCGTCGGACGTGGTCGTCGTGCTCGCGACGGACCGGCCGCCGCGCAGCGCCTCGACCGTCACGCCGGGCAGTCCGCTCTCCTTCGCGTCGACCCTGCCCTGCTTCCCTCCCCCGCCGGGTGTGAAGTCCAGGTAGACGACACCGCGCAGTTCGTCCGCGGCGGCCTTCTGCCCGGCCGCGGTGCGGGCGGGCGAGGCGTCCCGGGGCAGGTCCTTGGGCAGCACGCCGACCAGACCGAGGGCCACCGAGTCACCCGGGGCCAGGCGGACGTCTGTCAGGTACGAGCCGTCCCGGCCCCGGGTGAGTCCCTGTCCGTCTCGCGCCCGCGCCGTCGGGTAGGACGACGTGCCCGCGAAGGCGTCGTGCACCGAGACCACGGCGGCATTGAGGACGCCCTTGTCCGGGTCCTCGTCGTAGGCGAGCCGGAAGATGATGCCGGCGGCGAGGAAGGAGACCGCCATCGGCATGAACAGCAGCAGCTTGAACGCCGTGGCCCAGCGCACCTTCTCCACCAGTACGGCCAGGATCAGACCGAGGCCGGTCAGCAGGGCCGGGGCGACGACGACCCAGATGGCGGTGTTGCGGATGGCCTTGACGGTGGCCGGGTCGCGGAACATCTCGGTGTAGTTGTCGCCGCCGACGAAGCGGCTGCCGGAGGCGTCGAAGAAGCTGCGTCCGACGGAGAACAGCACCGGGTAGACGACCAGCGCGCCGAGCAGCAGCAGGGCGGGGAGGACGAAGAGCAGGGCGACGATCCGGCCCCGCCGCCGGGTGCGACGCATGCGGGTCGCACCGGCGGCGGGCGGGCTCGCCTCTTTGTGTACGAGCGTGGCGGTCATCGCAGGTCAGCCCTGGTACGCCTTGGCCGCAGCGGACTCCAGCCGAGCCGCGGTCCCCTTCGGGTCGGACGGGTCGCGCAGGAAGTCCTGGAGCAGCTTCCACTCGCCCGCGCCCTTGGTGCCGCCGAACGCGGCCGGTGCCTGGTCGGACATGTCGAACCGGACCGAGTCGCCCGCCGCGATCAGGGACTTGGCGGTCGCTCGGGTGACGTCATCGCCGTAGGAGGAGAGGTCGAGCTTCTTGTTCGGGGACAGGTAGCCACCGGCCTTGGCCCAGACGGCCGCGGCCTCCGGGCCGGCGAGGTACTCCAGGAGCTTCATCCCGGCCTTGGCGTTCTTGCCGTCCTTCAGCACGACCGCCGCGTCGCCGCCGCTGACCACGGGCGCCGTGCCGCCGTCGACCGCCGGGAACGGGAAGAAGTTCGCGTCCTTGCCGACGGTCCTGCCGAACTGGTCGTGCGCCACACCGGCCACGAAGTCGCCCTCGTAGACCATGCCGGCCTCGGCCTTCGGCCCGAACACCTTCTCCACCGAGCCGGGGAAGTCGGTGTTGAGGGCCTCCTTCTGGCCGCCCGCGACCAGCTGCTTGTCCTTGAAGAGCTTGCCGAGCGTGGTGAGCGCCCGGACCACGCTCGGGTCGGTCCACTTGAGCTTGTGCGCGGCGAGGGCGTCGTACTTCTCGGGTCCGGCCTGGGAGAGGTAGATGTTCTCGAACCAGTCCGTGAGCGTCCAGCCGTCCTGTCCGGCGACCGCGAAGGCGGCGAGGCCCGAGTCGGAGACGGTGTGTCCGGCCTTCAGCATGGCGTCGTACGTCGTCGGCGGCT
Source organism: Streptomyces sp. NPDC058964 (assembly GCF_042741275.1). Lineage (NCBI taxonomy): Bacteria > Bacillati > Actinomycetota > Actinomycetes > Kitasatosporales > Streptomycetaceae > Streptomyces > Streptomyces sp. NPDC058964. The sequence continues at coordinate 18,441 of NZ_JBHYKH010000015.1, read as the reverse complement.
TGACGCCCGCCTGGGCGAGCGCGTCGGGGCTGTACCAGACGGTCGACTTGTGGGCGGCCTTGAAGTAGAGGCCGTACAGGGTGCCGTCGACGCTGCCGTACTTCTTCCAGACGGGCGCGAAGTCGGCGTCGACGGTCTGTTCCGCGGTCGACGACAGCGGCTTCAGCCAGCCCTTCTTCGCGAACTGCTGGAGCACGCCGACCTGCGGGACCATCACGACGTCGGGGGCGTTGCCGCCCTCGATCTTGCTGCCGACGACCGTGGAGACGTTGTCACCGGTGGACACGAACTGCGTCTTGGCGCCGGTCTTCGCGCTGAACGCGTCGAGCACCTTCTGGAAGTTCTTCTGCTCGCTGCCGGACCAGACTCCGGCCACGGTGACGGTCTGGCCGCTGAGGGCCTTGTCTCCGCCGCCCGCGGAGACCGGGCCGCTGCCGCCGCAGGCGGTCGCGCCGAGCGCCAGGACGAGGGCGGTGCAGCCGGTGAGCAGGGTGGTACGTCGTCGCATCATCGTTGATGTCCCTTCAGGGGGTGGGGAACTGACGAAGGTGGAGCGGGTGGAGCGGGTGGAGCGGAGAAGGATCAGAGACCGGTGCTGTCGCTGATCCACCAGGCGGCCGTGGAGCCGGGGAGCACCCCGGCGGGGCAGGGGCCGCTGGACAGCAGGGGAGTGCCGGAGACCGGCGCGGGTGCTGCGGCCGTACCGAAGTTGACGGCGCAGACGAGGTCGTCGCCGCGGACGAAGGCGAGCACGCCGGGTGGTGCGTCGAGCCAGCGGAGGGCACCTTCGCCCAACTGGTCGAGTGATGCGCGCAGTTGGAGGCCGTCGCGGTACAGGTGCCAGAAGGAGCGGGTGTCGGCGAGGGCGCGGTCGGTGGCGTACTCGGCGAAGTACGACGGCTGCGGCAGCCACGGCTTGGCGCTCTCGGCTCCGGAGGTGAAGCCGAACGGGGAGGCCTGCCCGGACCAGGGCAGCGGCACCCGGCAGCCGTCACGGATGCGGGCGCGGCTTCCGGTGCGGCGGAAGATCGGGTCGGTGAGCACGTCGTCGGGCAGGTCGACGACCTCGGGCAGGCCCAGTTCCTCGCCCTGGTAGATGTAGGCGGCTCCGGGCAGCGCCAGCATCAGCAGCGCGGCGGCGCGGGCGCGGGCGGCGCCCAGGCCGCTGCCCTCGGGGGCGGGTTCGCCGTAGCGGGTGACGGTGCGGACCTGGTCGTGGTTGTTGAGGACCCAGGTGACCGTCGAACCCGTGCCGGCTATGTCCTGCATCGCCTCGGTGACGACCTTGCGGAAGGCGTCGGCGTCCCAGGAGGCGCTCAGCAGGTCGAAGAAGAAGGCCTGGTGGAGCTCGTCCGGGCGGACATAGGCGGCGTGCTCGCGGGCCGTGGGGACCGAGACCTCGCCGACCAGCAGCCGCTCGCGGCCGTCGCGTGCGGTGTACTCCTCGCACACCGCGCGCCAGTGCCGCCACACGTCGTGCACCTCGGGCCGGTTCCAGGCGAGCGGGTTGACCGAGTCGCGGGTGCGGGCGTCGGCCTCTGGGTCGTCGGAGTCGGGCAGCTCGGGGTGCTTGTAGAGGCCGGCTGCGACGTCGATGCGGAAGCCGTCGGCACCCCGGTCCAGCCAGAAGCGCAGCACCCGGTCGAACTCGGCGGCGACCTCGGGGGTGCGCCAGTTCCAGTCGGGCTGTTCCGGCGTGAACATGTGCAGGTACCACTGGCCGGGCCGGCCGTCCGCGTCCGTCACCCGGGTCCAGGCCGGACCGCCGAACATGGCGTGCCAGTTGTTGGGCGGTTCGGCGCCGTCCGGTCCGCGGCCGTCGGCGAAGTGGAAGCGGGCGCGGGCCGGACTGCCGGGCGCGGCGGCGAGCGCCTCGCGGAACCACGGGTGCTCGCTGGAGCAGTGGTTGGGGACGATGTCCAGGAGCACCTTGATGCCGAGCCGCCGGGCGGCGGTCACCAGCAGGTCGAACTCGGCCAGGTCACCGAAGAGCGGGTCGACGTCGCAGTAGTCGGCGACGTCGTAGCCGTGGTCGTGCTGGGGCGAGGGGTAGAACGGGCTCAGCCAGATGCCGTCGACACCGAGCTTCTTGAGGTACGGCAGTCCGGCCCTGACGCCTGCCAGGTCGCCGATGCCGTCGCCGGTGCTGTCCAGGAAGCTGCGGACGTACACCTGGTAGATCACTGCGTCGCGCCACCAGTGGTGGGTGCGATTGCGCTGAGGACTCACCCCGTCGGCCTGTCTGTGCGTGCTTACGGTTATGCATGCATGTTAAGTAGACGTGTCGTGAGGGTGTCAATGAAAAGGCGTAAGCTACCGCGGAGTTGCACTTCGATAGCTGGATATATCGGGACAACTAGGAGGGAGATGAGACCTCGGCGTTACTTAACAAGTAACTAGCGCTGCGAGATGGCGGCCAGCTCCCGCGCCAGCCGTCGCACCGCGCTCTCGGGCGTCTCGCGCCCGGCCAGCGCGTCCTGCACGACCGCCTGCACCACCAGGCTGACCTGGTCGTAGTGCGGGCTCTTGGGGCGCGGGGAGGCGTTGACCACGGCGGTGCGCAGGGTCGGCAGGTAGGGGAACCGACGGATCAGTGCGGGGTCGTGGTAGAGCGAGGCGCGCACGGGCGGCAGGGCGCCGCGCGTGAGGACCTGGCGCTGGACGCGCTCACTGGTGAGGTAGGCGATCAGACGCGCGGCCGAGTCGGGGTGCCGCGCGTGCGTGTTGACGGCCAGGTCGGAGCCGCCGAGGACGCTCTTGCCCGGACCGTCCGGCCCGGGCAGCGGTACGGCGCCGACCTTGCCGGCCACTTTGGAGCCCTTGGCCGAGGCGGCGACGTACGCGTAGGGCCAGTTGCGCAGGAAGAGCAGCCGGCCGTCCTGGAAGGCCTGCTTGGACTCCTCCTCCTTGTACGTCAGCGCCCGCTGCGGGATCCATCCCTCGCGCACCCCGCGCGCGAGGAAGTCGATGCCCTCGCGGGCCGCGTCGGAGTTCACCGTGACCCGGGTGCCCTCGTCGCCCAGGATCGAGCCGCCCGCCGAGTACACGGCCTCGGCCGCGTTGACGGTGAGGCCCTCGTACGGCAGGAACTGGCCCGCGTAGCCGTCCAGCCCGTACTTCGGCGCGATGGTCTTCGCGTCCCGCTCCAGCTCGGCCCAGGTGCGCGGCGGCGGGACGCCCTCCTTGGCAAGGATGTCCTTGCGGTACAGGAGCAGCCCCGCGTTGGTGACGTACGGGACGGCGTACAGCTGCCCGTCGTAGGTGGCCGTGTCGACCACCGGCTTCAGGAATGTCTTCAGCGGGAAGCGGTCGCGCGGCAGCGGCCTGATCCAGCCGGCCGCCGCGAACTCGGTGGTCCAGTTGACGTCGATGTTGAGGACGTCGAAGCGGCTGCGGTCACCGCCGCGCAGGTCGGTGGTCATCTGCGCATGGGTCTCGTCGGCCGAGTCCGGGAGCTCGACGAGGGTGACCCGCTCGGCGGGATGGCTGCGGTTCCAGCCGTCCAGGAGCGGCGCCAGGTAGCCGGTCAGGTCCCCGGCGGTGGCCAGGGTGAGCGGACCGCGTCCGCCTTCGCCGCCCTTGTCGGCGTGCGCGCCGGACGCGACGTAACCGGTCATGACCACGGCGAGGACGAGGAGGCCCCTACCGGCGGCGTGGATCCACCGCATAGGTTCCTCCTTGCACACCCGGCACCGGGCACCCTCGCCCGGGTCAGAGGCCATGTATACCCGTTAGGTATGGGCGATACTAGGGCCTGGCACACATTACGAGAGCGCGAGGAGGACTGCACGAGTGCGCCTGCCCCTCCTGGCACTCCTGGCGCGAGGCCCCGCCCACGGCTACGAGCTGAAGCAGGGCCTTGAGCAACTGCTGGGCTCCGCGTACCCTCAGCCGAACGTCGGCCAGATCTACGTCACCCTCGGCCGCCTCGAGAAGTCGGGGCTGATCGAGGGCGAGGACGTCGAGCAGTCCAGCCGGCCCAACAAGAAGGTCTACCACCTCACCGAGGCCGGGCGTGAGGCGCTGCGCGTCTGGTTCGAGGAGCCCGAGGACGAGCCGCGGGTACGGGACGAGTTCTTCATGAAGCTCGCCGTCGCCCCGCAGACCGGTCTCGCCGACCAGATCGCCCTCATCAACAAGCAGCGGCGCCAGTACCTCAACACCATGCGCAACCTGTCGAAACTGGCGGCGGCCGAGAACCGGGACAACCGCATCGCCCACCTCCTGATCGAGGGCGCGATGCTGCATCTACAGGCCGACCTCGACTGGCTGGAGCGGTGCCAGGAGGAACTGGAGGAGCTGGAATGAGCGACAGCGGCACCACTCCTCTGCTGCGCGCCGAGAGCCTGGCCAAGACCCACCACGGCGAGGGCGCGCCCGCGCACGCCGTGCGCGGTGTCGACCTGCGCGTGACGCGTGGCGAGTTCGTGGCGGTCACCGGCCCGTCGGGAGCAGGGAAGTCCACGCTGCTGCACCTGCTCGGCGGGCTCCAGCGGCCGGACGCCGGCAGCATCTGGCTGGACGGCGAGTGCACCGACTCCTACAGCGAGGCCCGCTGGGCGGTCGAGCGCAGGAAGCGCATCGGGATCGTCTTCCAGTTCTTCAACCTGGTCTCCAACCTGTCGGTCGCCGACAACGTCGAGCTGCCTGCCCTGCTCGCCGGTGTCCCGCCCAGGCGGGCGCGCGCCGAGCGGGAGGAGCTGCTGGCCGAGCTGGGCCTGGCGGGCAAGGAGCGCAGCATGCCCGGTGAGCTGTCCGGCGGCGAGCAGCAGCGGGT
>NZ_JBHYKH010000015.1:3246-13656 GCF_042741275.1 Streptomyces sp. NPDC058964 | reverse complement strand
GGAATCGCGCGCAGATAGCGGCGCTCCGTGAGCGGCGGTCCCCCGCCGGGGGTCGCCCACGCCCGGGCCGGGGAAACCCATCCGCCGCTGCTGCTGGCGGACGAACCCGCGGGCAGCCTCGACAGCAGGGGCACCCGCGAGGTCATGCGGCTGCTGTCCCGCTTCCACGGACGCGGCCAGACCATCGTGCTGGTCACCCACGACGCCCGGCTGGCCAGCGCCGCGGACCGGGTGATCAGCTTCTTCGACGGCCGGATCGCCGACGACGCCGAGCTGGACGGCACCCCGTCCCGCGGGACGGGTATATCGGGCGTGCTGGAACTGAGGGACTGATCCGCGGTGTACGACCACCCACGCTCCCACCGCCTCCACCGACACCGCGGGCCCAGGGGCTGACCCGGTGCGGGCCACCCTGCGCTGGGCGCACTCGGATCTGCGCACGCACCGCGGCGAGGCGCTGTTCATGGTGCTCGCCACCGCCGGCATCGTCGCCTCGCTGCTGCTGGCCACGGCGTTGTTCGGGTACGCGACCAACCCCTGGCAGCGGATCTTCGGCCAGGCGCGCGGCGCGCACGTGTGGATCCACGCCGTGCCCTCCGCCGACACGGAGCGGCTCGCCAGGCTGGACGGCGTCCAGACCGTCGCTGGCCCCTACCTCACCGAGGCCGTCACCGTCTCCTCACGCGGCACCCGCGCCTCCGTCGAGCTGCGGTCCACTCCCCGGGAGCCCGAGGTGGACCGCCCGCTGCTCGTCTCCGGTCACTGGCTGCGGTCCTCGGACCCCGACGGGGTGGTGCTGGAGACCAGGCTCGCCCGGTCCCTGCTGGCCGAACCCGGGGACACGCTGAGCCTGCCCGGCACGGCACGCTCCCTCACCGTCGTCGGCGTAGCCGACAGCCCCGAGCCCCGCTACAGCCCGGGTGAACAGCCCGGCCTCGTCTGGGCGCCGCCCGCCGCCCTGCGCAATCCGGGCGGCCAGGTCGTCGGGCTGCGTCTGACCGACCCCGACGACACCGCCTACGCCGTGCAGCGAGCCGTCACCGTGCTGGGCGCCGGCGCGGTCGACGAGGTCTCCACCTGGCAGCAGGCGCGCGCCGAGGCACAGGGCGACAGCCGGCTCCTCGGCCAGGTGCTGGGCCTGTTCGGCCTGGGCGCGCTGGCCGCCGCCGGGTTCGCGGTGCACGGCGCGATCGGCACCCGGATCCGGGGCCATCTGCGGGACATCTCGGTACTCAAGGCGATCGGCCTCACCCCCGGCCAGGTCGTACGGATCTTCCTGCTCCAGCACGTCGCGTACGCCGTCGTCGGCGCCCTGGCCGCGGGGGCGTTCATCCAGGGCCTCGGCCGCCGGATCCCGGGGCGGCTCGGTGACGCGGTGGGTGTGTGGCAGGGGCTGCCGGGGCACACCGTCGCTCTGTGCGCGGTGCCCGTGGGCGCGGTGCTGTTCATCGGGCTGACCACCGGGCTGGCGGCCTGGCGGGCCGGGCGGGTGCCACCGGTGCCGGTGCCACGCCCCGCGCCCCAGTCCGGCGGGCGGCTGACGGGTGTGGCCCGGCGGGCGCTCGGGCTGCGGCTGCCGCCCGCGGCGGTCCTGGGCTGCCACAAGGTGTTCACCGGCCGCCGCCGGTCCCTGGCCACGGTGGGCCGGCTGGCCCTGCCGCTGCTGCTGATCGTGGTGGCGCTGAGCGCGTGGACCACCATCGACCGGTTCCACAGCAGCCCGGAACGGATGGGCCTGCCCGCCGCGCTCACCGTCCGGACCGACGGCGGACTGAGCGACGGGGACGCCCACGCGCTGATCACCGCGGACCCCCGGGTCGCCGCCGCCTACCCGGGTGTCGAGGTGCCCGCCCTGGTCCCGGGTCAGACCGCCACGATCGCCCTGCGGGGCTTCGGTACCCACCAGGACCCCTACCCCTGCGCCCTCGCCGAGGGCCGGCCCGCGCGCGGCCCCGACGAGGCCGTGGCGGGGCAGGGGCTGCTCGACCTGCTCGACGCACGCGTCGGCGACTGGGTGCGGATAACCATGGGCGACCGGCCGCTGATCCTGCACATCGTGGGCCGCAGCATCGAACCGGAGAACGCCGGCCGGGTCGTGTCCACCTCGCTGGACACCCTCCAGGAGAGCGATCCCCGGCTGACCCCGACGCTCTACCAGCTGAGGCTGCGCGCCGGCGCCGACCCGCACCGGGTCGCGGCCGCCCTGGCCACGGCCGGCCATGGGCACCTTGACGTGCACACCGTCCCGAACCCGGCCGACGGGCTGTCCCCGCTGCGCGGCGTCGTCGCCGGGCTGATCGCCGTGCTCGCCCTCATCGGGGTCGTGGAACTGCTCACCGCGATCGGCGGGACCGTCCGCGAGAGCGAGCGGGACCTGCTGGCGCTCAAGGCGATCGGCATGTCCCCGCGGCAGATCACCGCGATCACGGTGACGGCGACCAGCTGTACGGCCCTGGCCGCCGTCCTCGTCGCCACCGCGCTGGGCCTGCCGCTGGCGCACCGGCTGATCGACGCCCAGGGCAGCTCCAGCGGCATCGGCGCCGGAATCGCCCAGTCCCCCTCCCCCGGCCTGCTGACCGCACTCGGCGCGGCCGCGGTCCTGGGAGCCGCCGCACTCTCCGCCCTGCCCGCTGCCAGGGCGGCGCACCGCCGCCTGGCGGACACACTGAGCGCGGTGACCTGACCGCACACGCGTGGCACGCGTCACGCGACACCACGACCACGATCACGACCGACCGTCGTACGACGACAGTCGACGCCCCGTCCCACGCCCCGGCCTGTCGGCCGCACTGGGGGACCGGGCGTCGATCAGCTGCCGTACCGGGTGACGCCGGTGGCGGTCCCTGAGGATCGCGGTCGCCGTGCGGTCAGGTCAGGTCAGGTCAGGTCAGCGGAGAGTGCGGTGAGCCCCCGCACGGCGGTTGCGCCGAGGTGACCTGACCGCGTTCATCCACCGCCCCGGTGCGCCGACCGGTCGAGCCGTCGGCCGGCGCCGGGGCCTCGCGATGGCCCGGGGTCAGCCGCGGCCGCGCAGCTCGCGGTACTTGGCGACCAGGGCCTTGGTGGAGTCGTCCAGGCCCTCGACCTCGGCGCCCTCGGTGAGGGCGGGTTCGACGCGCTTGGCGAGGACCTTGCCGAGTTCGACGCCCCACTGGTCGAAGGAGTCGATGTTCCAGACCGCGCCCTGGACGAAGACCTTGTGCTCGTAGAGGGCGACGAGCTGGCCGAGGACCGACGGGGTCAGTTCGCGGGCGAGGATCGTGGTGGTCGGCCGGTTGCCCTCGAACGTCTTGTGCGGCACCAGCTCCTCGGCCACGCCCTCGGCCCGCACCTCGTCGGCGGTCTTGCCGAAGGCGAGGGCCTGGGTCTGGGCGAAGAAGTTGGCCATCAGCAGGTCGTGCTGGGCCTTGAGCTCACCGCTGAGCTCGGCGACGGGCTCGGCGAAGCCGATGAAGTCCGCCGGGATCAGCTTCGTGCCCTGGTGGATGAGCTGGTAGTAGGCGTGCTGCCCGTTCGTGCCCGGCGTGCCCCAGACGACCGGACCCGTCTGCCAGTCGACCACCTGCCCGTCCCGCCCCACGTGCTTGCCGTTGGACTCCATGTCCAGCTGCTGCAGGTAGGCGGTGAACTTGGACAGGTAGTGGCTGTAGGGCAGGACCGCGTGCGACTGGGCGTCGTGGAAGTTGTCGTACCAGATGCCCAAGAGGCCGAGCAGCAGCGGCACGTTGGACTCGGCCGGCGCGGTCCTGAAGTGCTCGTCGACCAGGTGGAAGCCGTCGAGCATCTCACGGAAGCGGTCCGGGCCGATGGCGACCATCAGGGAGAGGCCGATCGCGGAGTCGTAGGAGTAGCGGCCGCCGACCCAGTCCCAGAACTCGAACATGTTGGCCGTGTCGATGCCGAAGTCCGCCACCTTCTCGGTGTTCGTCGACAGGGCCACGAAGTGCCTCGCGACGGCCTCCTGACCGGCCTTCAGCTCGGTGAGCAGCCAGTTGCGGGCGGAGGTCGCGTTGGTGATCGTCTCGATGGTGGTGAAGGTCTTGGAGGCGATGATGAACAGCGTCTCCTCCGCGTCCAGGTCGCGGGTGGCCTCGTGCAGGTCGGCGCCGTCCACGTTCGACACGAAGCGGACCGTGAGGTCGCGGTCGGTGAAGCTGCGCAGCACCTCGTAGGCCATGGCCGGGCCCAGGTCGGAGCCGCCGATGCCGACGTTGATCACGTTCTTGATGCGCTTGCCGGTGTGCCCGGTCCAGGCGCCGGAACGGACCCTCTCGGCGAAGTCGCTCATCTTGTCGAGCACGGCGTGCACCGCGGGCACGACGTTCTCCCCGTCGACCTCGATCACCGCGTCCCGCGGGGCGCGCAGCGCGGTGTGCAGGACCGCGCGGTTCTCGGTCGTGTTGATCTTCTCCCCGCGGAACATGGCGTCCCGCAGGCCGAAGACGTCGGTCGCGGCGGCCAGCTCGCGCAGCAGCCGCACCGTCTCGTCGTTGACCAGATGCTTCGAATAGTCGATGTAGAGGTCACCGACCTGGAGCGTGTACCCGGCGCCGCGCCCCGGATCGGCCGCGAACAGGTCCCGCAGATGGGTGTCGGCGAGCTGCTCCCTGTGCTTGGCCAGAGCGGTCCACTCGGGCGTCTGGTTGAGCCTGGTACGGCCGTCTGCGTTCATTTCGGACTTCAGCCTTCTTTCCTGCAACCTGTCCTGCTGCGTACCTTGCCCCGCTGCCGGTCCCAACCTAATTGATCAGCGGGTGACGTGAGCTGTCGTGGCGCCGTCCTGAGGGGCAACAACAGGTACGTCGGGCTTGCCCGCCGGTATCAACGAGGTGACCGCCAGGGCGAACAGCGCGGCCGCCAGCAGGGCCGGGCCGTTCAGGCCGTACAGGCGGGCCACGGCTCCGCCGAGGAGGGCGCCGAGCGGGGCGCCGGAGGTCGAGGCCGTACGGAAGGCGGAGGCGATGCGGCCCACCATCGGCTCCGGACCGCGCTGCTGCATCAGCGTGACCTGGTTGACGTTCCACACCATGTTCATCGTGCCGAGCAGCAGCATGCCGGCCAGGAGCGCGGCCAGGTGCCGGACGCCGCCGATGAGCAGCAGCGACGCGGTCTGCACGGTCCCGCCGAGCAGCAGGGCGCGCACCCGTCCGGTGCGGCGGGCCAGCCGCTGGGCGAGGAAGCCGCCGGCGATGCTGCCGGCCGAGTACGCCGTCATCGCGGCCGCGAATCCCGCGTTCCCCGCGTGCAGCCAGCGGGTCACGTGCAGCACCAGCGTGGCGATGAGGGCACCCATGCCGATGTTGCACAGCAGGGTGGCCACGCAGACCGCCCGAAGGGCGCGGTCGCGCCACAGGGCGCACAGGCCGGCCCCGATCTCGGCCCGCAGGGTGCTTCCGGCCTGGCGGGGCACGCGGTGCGGCGGCCTTATCCGCAAGGACGCCACCAGTGCGGCGGCCGCCAGATACGTGCCCGCGTCGGCCACGAACGGCATGAACACGCCCGCCGCCAGCAGCAGCGGCACGAACGGGCCCGCCACCAGTCCGCCCGCGAACTGCTGGCCGGTCATCAGCCGGGCGTTGGCACCGCCCAGTGCCTCGCGCCGCACCAGGGAGGGCAGCAGGGCCGTGGAGGCGTTGTCGAAGAGGGTCTGGAGCGTGGTCAGAGTGAAGGCGAGCGCGAGAACCAGCGGCATCGAGGCGTGGCCGAGTCCCACGGCCAGCGCGAATCCGGCGACGAGCAGCCCGCGCGCGGTGTCCACGGCCCACATCGCCCGGCGCTGGTCCACCCGGTCGGCCACGGCTCCGCCGAGCAGCCCGAACAGCAGCCAGGGGACATAGCCGCAGGCGGTCACCGAGGCGATGGCCAGGGGCTCGTCGGTGAGGCGCACGGCGAGCAGCGGCAGCGCCGACGTCCGTAACGCGTCCCCGAAGCGGGAGACCACGGCGGCCGTCCACAGCCGTCCGAATCCCCCGCGCCATGCGGGCGCGCCCGTGCCCACCGTCACGCCCCCTGTCATCGCTCCCCCTCACGATTCGCCTATGCACAAACCGTAAAGGGTGCCACTGACAACGGGCCCGGCAGCGGAGACGGCTTCGGCCAGGCGCCCTCGGGCACCCGGCCGTTCACAAGTCCTAGATCTCGCCGCGCAGTTTGGCGAGCGCCTCGGCGAGGATCGCCTCGCCGTCCGCGTCGCTGCGCCGCTCCCGTACGTACGCGAGGTGCGTCTTGTACGGCTCGGTGCGCGGCGGGTCCGGCGGGTTGTCCCGGTCCTGACCGGCCGGGAAGCCACAGCGCGGGCAGTCCCAGGTCTCGGGAACCTGCGCGTCGCTGGCGAAGCTGGGCTGCGTCTCGTGCCCGTTGGAGCACCAGAAGGAGATGCGCAGACGCGGCGCGGACTCGCCGCGCTCGGCCTCGCCCATCGGCCCCGCCCCGACCCGGCTTCCTCGGATCGCGTTGCCACTTGCCACGGTGTAACTCCCTGCGTGATGGTGCCGCGAAGCGAGTCGGCGTTTCGCTTCGTTGCGAGCGCCTCAGTCTACGTAAGGCCCAACGCGCGTCCAGTGCTTCGAGTTACAGCCCCCACACCTAGACGCAAGCCCCATGATAGGCCGCGCTCAGGAGCGCGTACCGAACATGGGGCCTTACGTACGGAATGTGCGTGTTTGTGAGAAGCTGATCAGCTGCTCATCCGCGCTCAGCTGCTCGACTTCATCAGCAGACCGAGGACGACGATGCACGCGAACCACAGCAGACCGACCACGATGGTGATCCGGTCGAGGTTGCGCTCGGCGACCGAGGAGCCGCCGACGGACGACTGCATGCCGCCACCGAACATGTCGGAGAGACCGCCGCCCTTGCCCTTGTGCATCAGCACCAGCAGCATCATCAGCAGGCTGAAGACGATCAGGGCGATCGAGAACCCCAAAACCACGGCTGGACCAACTTCCTCGGATTCGGATGGACTGCGGGGGCCGGCAGACACCTACCAGCCCCCGCAAGGGTACGACGAATCGCCGTTACCGCATACTCACAGGTCGCGTCACTGGTCGCGGAAGCGCACGATCTTGACGAACTCGTCCGAGTCCAGCGAGGCCCCGCCGACCAGCGCGCCGTCGATGTCCGCCTTCGCCATGATCTCGGCCACGTTTCCGGCCTTCACGGAGCCGCCGTACTGGATGCGGACCTTGTCGGCCACGTCCTGGGAGTACAGCTCGGCGAGCTTGCCGCGGATGGCGGCGCAGACCTCCTGGGCGTCGTCCGCGCCGCAGACCTTGCCCGTGCCGATGGCCCAGACGGGCTCGTAGGCGATCACGATGGTCTCGGCCTGCTCGGCCGGGAGGTCCTTCAGACCGCCCTCGACCTGGGCGAGGGTGTGGGAGACGTGGTTGCCCGCCTCGCGGACCTCCAGCTCCTCACCGACGCACATGATCGGGGTCAGACCGTGCTTGTAGGCGGCCTTGACCTTGGCGTTCACGACCTCGTCGGTCTCGTTGTGGTACTGGCGGCGCTCGGAGTGCCCGATGGCCACGTAGGTGCACTTCAGCTTGGCCAGCATGGGGCCCGAGATCTCGCCCGTGTAGGCACCGGAGTCGTGCGCCGAGAGGTCCTGGGCGCCGTACTTGATCTTGAGCTTGTCGCCGTCGACCAGAGTCTGCACGGAGCGCAGGTCGGTGAAGGGCGGCAGGACGGCGACCTCGACGGCCTCGTAGTCCTTGTCGGCCAGGGCGAAGGCGAGCTTCTGGACGTGCGCGATGGCCTCGAGGTGGTTGAGGTTCATCTTCCAGTTGCCCGCCATCAGCGGCGTGCGCGTGCTCATTAAGGTCAGTCCTCCAGTGCGGCGAGGCCGGGGAGCGTCTTGCCCTCGAGGTATTCGAGGGAGGCGCCGCCACCGGTCGAGATGTGGCCGAATGCGTTTTCGTCGAAGCCGAGCGTACGCACGGCCGCGGCGGAGTCGCCGCCACCGACGACGGTGAAGCCGCCGGTTTCCACGAGGGCCTGGGCGACCGCCTTGGTGCCCTCGGCGTAGTCGGGGTGCTCGAAGACGCCCATGGGACCGTTCCAGAAGACGGTCGCGGCGTCGGCGAGCTTCGAGGCGTAGAGCTCTCGGGTCCTCGGGCCGATGTCCAGGCCCTCCTGGTCGGCGGGGATCCTGTCCGCCTCGACCACGGTGTGCTCGGTGGGAGCCTTGGCCTTCAGGTCCGGGAACTCCCGGGTGACCACGACGTCCACGGGCAGCAGCAGCTCGACGCCCTGCTTCTCCGCGCGCTCCATGTACTCGGTGACGGCCGGGACCTGGTCCTCCTGCAGGAGGGAGGTGCCGACCTCGTATCCCATGGCCTTGAGGAAGGTGTAGGCCATGCCGCCGCCGATGAGGAGGCGGTCGGCCTTGCCGAGCAGCTCGTCGATGACGGCGAGCTTGTCGGAGACCTTGGCGCCGCCGAGCGCGACGACGTAGGGGCGCTTGACGTCCTCGGTGAGCTTCTTGAGGACGCCGACCTCGGTGGCGATCAGGTAGCCGGCGTAGTGCGGCAGGCGGGCCGGGAGGTCGTACACGGAGGCGTGCTTGCGGTGGACGGCTCCGAAGCCGTCGCCCACGTACACGTCGGCGAGGGCGGCGAGCCGGTCCGCGAACTCGGCGCGCTCGGTGTCGTCCTTGGACGTCTCGCCGGCGTTGAAGCGCAGGTTCTCGATGACCGCGACCTGGCCGGGCTGCAGGCCGTCCACGGCGTCATGGGCGGCGGGGCCGACGGTGTCCTGGGCGAACGCGACCGGGGCGCCGAGGAGTTCGCCGAGCCGCTCGGCGGCGGGCAGCAGCGAGAAGGCCGGGTCCGGGGCGCCCTTGGGGCGGCCCAGGTGCGAGGCGACGACCACCTTGGCGTCCGCGTCGGCGAGGGCCTTCACGGTGGGCAGGACGGCACGGATGCGGCCGTCGTCGGTGATCACGCCGTCGGCGAGCGGCACGTTGAGGTCGGCGCGGACGAAGACCCGCTTGCCGGCCACGCCTTCCGCGAGAAGTTCGTCGATGGTCTTCATGAGGGGGACTCCTGAGGAGGGCTCTTGATCGTACGAGGGCTGATCGACCGTATCCAGTGGGGCGATCCGCACGTGCGTCAGGGCTCGGGCAGCGCGACGGTGCGCTGCCCGAGCCCTGCTGTCACATCAGGTGCCTGCTCTGCCGATCAGAGCTGGTTGCCGACGAAGACCGTCAGGTCGACGAGGCGGTTGGAGTAGCCCCACTCGTTGTCGTACCAACCGATGACCTTCACGTTCTTGCCCTCCTGGACCATGGTCAGGGAGGAGTCGAAGGTGCAGGACGCCGGGGCGTTGACGATGTCGGAGGAGACGATCGGGTCCTCGGTGTACTCCAGGATTCCCTTGAGCTCGCCCTCGGCGGCCTTCTGGAAGGCGGCGTTGATCTCTTCCTTGGTGACCTCGCGGCCGAGTTCCAGGACGAGGTCGGTGACCGAGCCGGTGGGGACCGGGACGCGCATGGCGATGCCGTCCAGCTTGCCCTTGAGCTGCGGGAGGACCAGTGCGGTGGCCTTGGCGGCACCGGTGGTGGTCGGGATGATGTTCTCGGCGGCGGCACGGGCGCGGCGCAGGTCCTTGTGCGGGAAGTCGAGGATGCGCTGGTCGTTCGTGTACGCGTGCACCGTGGTCATCAGACCCTTGACGATGCCGAAGTTCTCGTCGAGGACCTTCGCCATCGGCGCCACGCAGTTGGTGGTGCAGGAGGCGTTGGAGATGACGTGGTGGTTCGCCGGGTCGTACTTGTCCTGGTTGACGCCCATCACGATGGTGATGTCCTCACCGGAGGCCGGAGCCGAGATGAGGACCTTCTTGGCGCCGCCGGCGATGTGCTTCGCGGCGTCTTCCTTCTTGGTGAAGATGCCGGTGGACTCGATGACGATGTCGACGCCCAGCTCGCCCCACGGGATGTCGGCGGGGTTGCGCTCGGACAGCACCTTGATGGTGTGGCCGTCGACGGTGATGGTGTCGGCGGTGTGGGACACCTCCTGCTTCAGACGGCCCAGGATGGTGTCGTACTTCAGCAGGTGGGCAGTGGTCGCGGTGTCACCCAGGTCGTTGACAGCCACGATCTCGATGTCTGCGCCCTGCTCGAGCAGCGCGCGGAAGTAGTTGCGACCGATGCGACCGAAGCCGTTGATGCCTACGCGGATCGTCACGAACCGATCTCCTCGTTGGTACGCCGGCCATGCGGTGCCGGCGAGCTGTATTTGGGATGTCCCCGACCACCCCCGACCCTACCTCCCTGAGGCTCCGGAGGTGACATTCAGATGCCTCATACACGGCAGGGGGGGGCGGGCGCCCGCCGCTTGGGGGGCGACCCCCGCTGGAGGGGGGGGGTGTTTCGCCCCCCGGGGGGGGTCGAGGGGGGGGTGGGCAGCG